>JAIRLQ010000283.1 GCA_031259345.1 Treponema sp. | reverse complement strand
TTTGCAAAATTTTTACCGGCAGAAATTTGACCGTGCTTGTAAGCTTCGACGATTATCCCCTTTATTTTTTCCGGCTGTCTTGAATAACTGAAAATATTGCTCAGGAGGATTCCGCACCTTGAATGGGTACAATTCGCTTTTTTGGGGCGGGTCAACAGTATTTTTCGCCCGATTTTGTCTTCCAAAGAATTGGGCTTTATTATCACCGGGCGGTGTTCATCAATCTCGTCATAAAGGGATACCAGGACCCTTTCATCAAGTCCGGCCCCGTTCAGTTGATCCAGTATTAAAGAAATTCCGGAAATATCTTCCACCGCTTCCGCAATTTCCCTAAAGAATTTTTCTCCTCCGGGATACGGGACCGGCGGCGGGTATGTTTCACTGAAAATTCTATAAAGCCAGGCTATGTCTCCGCCCTGTTTTATTCTGTCGCAGAGCAAGTTTTCTATCTGCGCCGTAAAACCTTGTTCCTTTACAAACCGGCAAAAAAGGGCGAATTCCTTTTCAGAAATATCCGCGGTATAGATGACGGAGATACGCTCCCAAAGCAAATCCGATTTCTGGGGATCGTCCCTGTATTTTACCGCAAGGGGGAAGACAATATCCGCAAGATCCCCGTTGGAATGGATAAAATTCCTGATTATTTTGGCGGCGCCTTCCCTGTCATTCGTCCTTATTCCCTGTTCCAAAAGACCGGTTATCAGCTTGATGCCGTTGCCGCTCATTTTTTGATTCATAAATTTAAGGGCTTCCCTGTAGGTTTCCAGGATTCTATCCCCCTGGGCGCTGTTGCACCGGGCAATCAATTCCTGGTATTTACCCACCGATTCGTCGCTTGTCAGTTTGGAAAAGGCTTCCTGGGCAAAGGGCTGCGTCTTTATCAATTCCAGGCTTTGTTTTAAACCGGGACCATCGGAAATCAGTTTATTCTGAAATACTTTTAATGCGGCGGCACAGAGATCGCCTTCAGCGGCCGCCTTGAGCTTACGCAGAACGTTGAACAGCCGGTAGCCGTTTGCTTCATCCTGTTGCAGCATAATGTCAATATGAGAAACCGCCTTTTTGACCGGAGCTTCACCGGCGGGGAGGTTTTTATAATTCAAAAACAGTTCCAGGCATCTGACCAGTTCGGCGCAGGTCCATGATTTGTCATCTGTAAGATAAAGATACCGGTAAGCATGGTACAGCGAAATAATATCCTGTGATACTTTTAGTCCGGGAATATCCGAAAGAAAGGCGATAAATCTTTTATGGCTTTCACTAAAAGTCGTAATAAGGCTGAAATAACTTTCACCGATAGTGTCATCTGCTTCAAATAAAACAGTTTTTTGCATCCCGTCCAGAAGACAATAGGGATAAGCCGGAAGAACCCGCAATGTAGTAACCGCCTGATCCCTCACATCAATTCCAACGATCATCGCTTTAAGCCGCTTTTCGGGGTTTTCCTCCGTGGAGGCCGCCGAAAGGCCGTTGGCCCCGATAAAATACCGGTTCCCTCTGGTTCCTCCGGTTGCGGCCGCTTCGGTCATACGGGTCGCAAAAGGAATGGTACAGGCCGTCTCAGGGGGAAAAGCGTACTCTATGGCGGCAATCCACAGTTCAATGTTTTCCGTTGTATCCTTAATAATAAGGTACTTCCGGTCTTCGGGAGGAAGGGCGTACTGCTTAAAAAGAAACCAGACCGCAGCCTTTAATATCTCACTCCGGCCCTGAGAGATAAACCGTCCGGCAGCTTCAAAATTGATTTTCCCCGGAGCGAGGGGAGTTTTGCGCTGGATCAGCCAAGGCGGCGCATCCTCGCGAAATCCGTAATAATAATCTTCGGACTTTAATTTTGCGTCCCAATCCCTGCTGCCGAAAGCCTCACAGGGATAAAACCCTAAATCCCCCACAAAAATCTGCGAAATAAAATTGCCCGCCCTGCCCTTGGAATCCGGAATAGGATGAAAATTCTGGAATAAGGGCTTGCCCTTTTCGGGGACATAATAAAGGTACGCGTCATCAACAAAGCCGGGCTCGGAAAAAGGATGGGGAATTCCGGCTACCGTCCGCAGGAATTGAAAATCCAGAACCGATCCATCACTAAAGATTGCCTCACTACATGAATGACATTTGTATCCCTGGTTGGGAACAGCCGCTCCTTTTTTGAGGAGATCTCTGCCGGTTCCGCATCTGGTATAAATAATTTCATTCAGCATATTTATTGCCTCCGGTAAAATTACTTGGAATCGATATAGTTCTTTTTCGCGAAAAACCAGAGTATGGGGTCCAAAACCCGGTGCGGGTGAACCGCATAAAGTTCATCCGCCGATTTTGGGACAGAACCGTAACTGGAAACACCAAAAAAGGTGAACTCCTTAAAATTGGCTTCCAGGGCGTTCATAAACGCCGATTCTCCGTTGGAAATAAGCCAGCTTCTAATATCGGCGTCAACGGCCCGGCAGTCGCTGTACAGGAAACAGCCCTCCTTTTCGTGGGGGCTTGAATTCGAGACAGGCCGGTTTCTGAAGTCGTCCATCAACGCGTCCATTTTGGAAAAAATAACCGCCACCGGAATATTTATTTTTTGGTTAACGCCTATCCCGCTTATGTTTTTGATATAGGTTGAGATATTATTGACAACATCGCCGGAATTCTTATCCGCCGGATCACCTACAAAGGAGACCGAATTTGCATAGACAGCCGGATTCAAGGAATTTTTTACGCTCCGCAGGATCATGGGATCAATGACGATCATGATGGCTTCCGAAACGGCGATATATCTGCACTGGGATGAATTCAGATCCAGATTCTCATGATCTTCCCCGGCGCCGTCAAAAATACTAAAGGTGTAGGTTTGGATGTTGGTTTTTGTCTGCCGGTTAAGGTTTTTTATGCGCCAGATCTGCGGTGGAACCCCGCCGCTTGGCGTTGCCTCCGGTTTTTTGTGATCCTCATAAATCAATTTGCAGTTCTTTCGGTGTATATTCCGGGTCTCTATATTCTGATACCCCAGGGCGAGCTTTAAACCGCCGGTCCGGCTCAATTCTTCCAGCATAACCGTTATATAATTTGTCTTACCCGAACCGGAGACGCCCACAATGCTGAAAAGCAGATTGGGCGTTGCCAGCATATCGTTGGGAATCTGGCTGTTGCACATGGTATTGGGGCACAGAATTTTGCTTGCCACTTTTCCGCATCCCTTCTGTGAGCATTTTACCTTGCCCGAAAGCCTCTCCATAACAGTCGCCGTTTTCCGGTGTCCATCGGGGCATTCAAAAATAAGGGACTCCCGTTTGATTTTATTAAAGCAATAGGGACAAATAAAATCCATCATGTATACACCTCTATAATCACAGCGTTCCGCTGAATTTACCGGTAAAGCCGATGCGGTAATCGCCGGTGCTGTCTTCATCTATAACGAACAAACTAAAGGTACGGCCTGCGGGCATTCTTTCAATGACTGTGCTGTTCAATGGAAAGCTCCTGGTTATCCTTTCTCCCGGACGGCACTGTTCTTTGGGAATCTTGTATACGTTTACGGCATCTCTATCATGTGCTGAATTGATCATGCCGCCTATTCTACTGTAACAGAGCGCCATTGCGGGCAATTCCGTAACCGATTCGGAGGCCGTGAATTCCACAATCAGTTCGAATCTGACGCGCCCGAGTGCGCCGCCCCCCTTGAATGGTGTAGGCGACAAAAAGGATAATAAACCGGTTCGCATGACGCCGAAATTGATTTTTCCCGGAACGTGGTTGCTGAACCGTTTTCTAACAGGATCAGCATAAACGATTCTACCCCCGGCATGATAGCCCGTCAAGAGGGTTATATAATAATCTCCCTCTTCGGTAATCCCCCGTATGACAATTTCATTGTTTCTAAGGTACCCCTCGGCCGAAATTACGGTCATCTGAGGCACATCCGCAGGACCGGCCCAAGGCGGCGGATCGCTTTCCCTTAGTTTTTTCCGTACAATATAATAAATGTTTTTTACCCCCAGGGGCAGCGGGGTTTTAAGGGAGAGACAAAGATCCGAATTGTGCAGCACCGGCTTTCCGCTCAACTCGCAGGGCGTAAAGGTGTTTACGGAAATTGTATTGCTGGCTATGCCGCTGTTTGAAAAAGCTACAAAACAAACGGCCTCAAAGTATGTTCCCTGTTTGACGGAAATAAACGCCGAACCCCTGTCAGACCGTTCGGAGGCCAGTATTTTTCCGAGGGTCCATATGCCGTCGTCTGTGTAAACATCTCCCTCCTGAACTACCGCATCGGGGTTCAGGCTGACGAAGATCAGATCAAAACCATCCTGTACGGGCTGCCATGAAATCCGGACACTGTCACCATCCTGGGTCGAGGAGATTTTTACCGCCAGGGGTTTCCGTTTGGGGAGAACGGAACAAGTTATGCCGGCGCTTTTAACAATTCCGGAATCACCGTGATAAAGGGATTCAAGACGGTACCCGTAACGGGAGCCCGGCACAAGATTGGTATCCCTAAAATTGCGCTGGGTGTTTTCGGCAATCACCTTTGCGGACGTATCACCTGCGGCCGGCGGGCCGCCGTCCCTGCGGGTGATCCTTACGCCGATGCTGTTTTTTGGGAGTACCCAGGTGAGGGCACAGAAATTTTCTCCCGTTTCGTAGTTCAGGGCGGAAATCTCGCTGTAGAGAACCGTTTTGCCTCCCACGGCCTTTGACACCGTTCCGTAGCGCTTCGCAAAAACCGCATAGCCATAAGAAACACCGGGTTCAATATCCCTATCCTGATAATCAAGAAAGGGCTTTTCATTGAAAAGCGGCGTCCCGTCATTTATGTTTTCCGGAATGCTCTTCAGCTTCCGCACCAGAGTGTACGTTACCCCTTCGTCAGGAGACGGAAGCCAGGAAACAGCGCAGGTCCCTGACGCCGCATCGGGTTTTATTTCCAGGCCGGTACAGGGAGCGGGAGGCATGGTCTTAAGAACAGCCGCCGCCTGGGTGTAGTCCTCGCAAAGCATGAGAATCTTGAGGCAGACCTTGGCCTTTTCCACAGGGGTCATGGAAGCGGCCGAAGCAAAAAGCCGGTCTGCTTCCGCGAGCTTTGGCTTTACCTGATTCTCAAAAGAAGCAAGATTCAGCTTGGGTTGTTTAATATGCAAATCCGCTATTTTTGACTGGGCGGCCCGCAATTCTTTTTTGTCTATCAAGCCCTGTATTTCTTTCAGGGGCCTTTCGTATTCAGCGGCGGCCTGTTTGATTTTCCGTTCCAGGTCCGCCAGCCTCGGTTCATTGGGATTGGCAGATTCCGCTTTGGCAAAGTATTTCTGCGCCTCATCGATATCAAACCGGCTCAATGCTCCAACGGCTTCGTCATAATATTGGGAAAAATTTTTGATACCGGCGATAAAAAAGCCGCAGCTTTCCCGGGGGCAGTATTCGGCGGAAGAAGGTACGGCCTCCCCGCATTTGGGACAGGGCCGGTAAAAATATGCGCCGCAGGCGGAACATTTCGCTTTTTTCGCCTCCCCAAGGCTGCTGAATTTTTGCGTATTTCCGCAGGTTCCGCATTTCACGGTAAAGTTTATCTGTTCCGGTTCATAGGGATCATTTTGCAGGCCCGCCACTTTATTATAAATGGCAAGAGATTCTTCGTAATCGAAAGAATGCTTCTGTATTTGTTCTATCAACGGTTCTGCCAAAGCAGCGGTTCTGCGGGCGGATTCCGGGGCCATAGCAATAATTTTAAATGTCTCACCAAGCTGCTTATAACGCAGAGAGTTCCTGTAAGCCCTTAAGTGGCCGTCGCTGTCAAAGATTTTGGTAGATCCAATGGTACAAAGATCCAACAGCGCGTGATCAAAGGGATTCGCGGGTTTTGAAAACTTGTTTTTATTATCAGATACTATTCTGTAGAGCTCTTCCCTGCTTTTGGAGGAATAGGATTTTCCGCCGGAAATATCTTTATTGATAAAAGCGATTAACCAGAACAAATCTTCAATTTTTTCTCTTTCAAATTCAAAAATTTTAAGGTCAACCGGAATATTATTACTGTTATGATTTTTGATGATATTGATACTATCATCTATAAGGTGTATATCCTGATCAGAGATAAGGGGCGGAAGTTTTCCTTTATTGGTTTCAATAATGGTAAAGCCCTGGGCCTTAAAAGTTTTTTCGATGGACTCTTTATCAAGGCGTGTTTGTTTTTTGTATGCTATAATTTGTCCTTTTGTTATCTCTTTAGGCTTGCCGCTCATCGCTAGTACGGCAATCATTGCTTCAAGGGAAGCAACCATTTTTTTCCTGGTTTCCCCGGCATCTTTTTTCAACCTTTCGTCGGTCAATGCGGATCCATTAACCAGGTCATCAAGGGCGGACTTTTCCTCTTCCAGTATTTTCCTTTTGCCGGAATCGGTTTCGCTCCGTAGCAGTACCTCTATTTCTTTAATACGGTCTTTTATTTTTTGTTCTGCTTTTCTCCTGCCGTCAGGGGGATCAAAGGAAAGGGCGGGAACAAGATCAAATATATTGAATTGAGACATGTTACAGCTCCGGTGTTTCCCAGGTTTCGGCGTTTATTTCGTCTGTCTTTTTACCGAATTTGCCGCTGTTAGAACTTCCCATGGTCTGTGCAATTTTTCCAAAGGTTTTGGAAAGCTCAGACTGGGACACCTTGAGGGCATTTGCGTCTGAAGAAGAAATGTCCCGAAGGAATTGTTTGTCCGCATCGCCAAAACCTATAGCGGCGGTTTCTATCTCCGCTTTATGGCAGGCTTTCGCAGCCCTGACCGCCCTGGTCTGGTGCGACCAGACCCCATCGGCCAGAACTATGGCGAAACGCCTGCCCTCTTCATGCCCAAGTTCCTTCAGGATGTCGTCAAAGGGGTCGGCAGAATTCCCAAATCCAGTTTCTCCACACTCAATATCCCTGATGGCTTTACAGCAGCGCCGGGCGTCGGAACAGAGGGATAAAACAACCCGGGATTGGTCCGATACGGCGATAATTCCGATCCTGGTAACGGACATATCCATTTGTTCCACAAAGGAACACATGGCGTCCTTGGCGGATATTAACGGCTTCCCGGACATACTTCCGGAAACATCAAGCGCCAGAAAAACAGATGTTTTTTCGGCCATGAATTCTTTCTGCTCCGGGGGCAGTCCGTATTTTGACATATCATCGGGAACAGGTTCTTTCCGTATGGGGAGGTCAACGGCGTCATCTTCCTGGCGGGCTTGTACGTTGATCACGCCGTTTCCGTTGTAACTGTACTGTATCCGCAGGGTGGTTTTCCCGCCTTTCCCGCGGCGTATGCCGGAGACAACATACTTACAGGGTATTTTACATTCCAGGGGTCTTTTATCCCCCTGGAGAACGTAGACCTCAAGTTCGTTATCCCCGCTTGATCCGGTGTAAAACCTAAAGGCCCTCGCCGACTTGACCGGTATGGGATAATTCGCCGGGATTATGGTCTCGTTGATATAGGCGTCGCCTTTTTCGCTGACCGCAATAATCCCCAGGGCGTGGGGCGTTACATCGCTTACCCTGATGCCCATCAGATTGCTTATCTTTTTTTCCTGACCGGCAGGGGCGCTTAAATTTAAACCGGATCTTCCCTTTGCTTTTTCCAGATCAGGTTTATCCAGGGTTGTATAGACCGGGTCCTTCAGGGTTGTCTGCACCGCGGCCCCCAGGGCTACCGCCTCATCCGGGTTTACGTGGGAAATGGGTTTTTTCCCCGAGAGCTTAAAGAGATATTCGGGAACCTGGGGCATACGGGTTGAACCGCCCACAAGGAGTATGTCGGTAATATCCGTCCACCTCACCCCCGCCTGGCGAAGAACCGCTTCACAAAGGACTCCTGTCTTGTCCAGAAGGTCTGCGGTAAGGGAATTAAATTCCTCCCGTTTTACCTCGATGATGTAATGTCCAAAATTAGGCAGGCTTACGGGAACTTTGGCTTCCTGTTTCTGGGAAAGCTGCTTTTTACAGTTTTCCGCCAGCCTGGTGATCTGGATAAGGGTATTCTGGTTTTTCCCCGGGTCTTCGCCTGTTTCTTCCCTGATGCGCTGAACCAAAAAAGTCCCGAGTCTTTTGTCCCAGTCCTGGCCCCCAAGGTAATGATCGCCTTCGGTACTTATGGTATTAAGCTCGCTTTCATTTTTCATTTCTACCAGGGTAACGTCAAAAGTACCGCCCCCCAGATCGTACACCAGTATGCGGGCGTTGGTTCTCCAGTGGTTAAGTCCGTAAGCGATGGCGGCTGCAGTGGGCTCGTTGATGATCTTCCGCACTTTAAGCCCTGCCCGCCGCGCCGCACTTATGGTTGCTTCCCGTTCTTTAGAATAGAAGTAAGCCGGCACCGTTATAACCGCCTCTTCTATCGATTCTCCGGCGGCGGCCTCGGCGTCCTCCTTGAGACGTTTGAGCAGAAGGGCGGACAGATCTTCGGCCGTGTAATCTTTGCCGTTTATGGAACAATAGGGTTTATCCTCCCCCATGCTGCGCTTAAAAGTTGAAACACAGTTGGTTTCCCCGGCATCAAAGGCGTCTTTGGCTTCGGAACCGAAAACAGGCCCCTCATCGGTAAACTGTATAACCGACGGGGTAATGTTGCTTCCTTCCCGGTTGGGGATGATCTTCGGCAAACCGGCTTTGCCGTCAATCGCTGCCACAGCCGAGAAGGTCGTACCTAAATCTATCCCCGCAAGCATATATGTCAGGCTTCGCTGGATGTTTTAATCTGGGCCAAAGCGGTCTTTGCCTCCTGAAGTTCCTCTTCCGTTAAGGTGTGTTCGGAAATGAGAGTTGCTTCTATCGAATCACCGGTCTGGGGATTCACCGCCTTTACATGGAGACCCGCAGAATCAAGAATAAAGGTTACTTCGATGGGCGAGTTCTTTGGCGTATTGGGCGGCAGGGTAAGCTCCAGTTTGCCGATGTTTTTCATCATCAGGGCAGGGTCCGTATACTGTTCGTTCCCCCGTGCGTCTTCACAGGGAATAAGGAGACGGTTGGACCTGTCTTCCGACACGTTTTCATAAACCCGGAATTCTACCAGAGGCTGGTTGTTTTCCCGCGTATAGTAAGTTTCCGATTTCTCCGCCGGGGAATTATCACCCAGGAAGATCAGGTTATCGACCCGGTAGCTGTCATCGCTTTCGCCGGTCATGACACCCGGTCCAAAGGAGCGGGCCGCATTGTCTTTTACCACGATGGGTTTTAATCCGGCGGACATGGGCGCTTTTGGAGCCTCGCCTCCAGGCGTCCCGCCTGTTTCGCCGCCTGAAGCTATATATTGATCATAGATCGTCATGGCTGCATAGAGAGCCGCGCCCTTGGCAACCGCCAGGTCCGGATCTTCACGGCGAACTTTATTGGGGAAGCGTGCGGAAACAGCGTCAAATACCATAGGCATCCTGGTAGCGCCCCCTACAAGAAGTACGATATCTATATCGTTTTCCGTCATTCCGGCTTTTCCAAGGATACTGTCGATAAAACCCAGGGTCTTGTCCAGGAGGTCTTTTGTCATGTCGTTCAATTCGGCCCGGGTTACCTCAATCTTGGTATTATCCCCTTCATAATTAATGGTAACTTTTGTGGATTCCAGGCTGGAAAGTTTCATTTTGGTTTCCTCAACCCTGCTCCGTATTGCCTGCCGCAGGCCCACATTGGCGCTGTCGGGGGTAGTTCCATTTTCTTCGCTATATTTCCGCAGCAAATGATCAAACAAGCGGTCATCCCAGTCCTTTCCGCCCAGCCGGTCATTGCCATCGGTTTTGATGATGTCAATGCTCGCCGCGCCGGAATCGTCGGTACTCATTTTGAGTATGGTAACATCGAAGGTGCCGCCCCCCAGGTCGTACACCATGATGGTCTTGTTTTCCTTGAATTCTCTGGCGCAGTAATTCAGGGCCGCGGCAGTAGGCTCGTTGATGATGTT
>JAIRLQ010000224.1 GCA_031259345.1 Treponema sp. | reverse complement strand
AGCGAGACTCCGATATTTCAGATTCTGGAAATGGCCGAAGTGCCGGATAAAAAATCAAAGCCCAGTCGTGGTATGCTTTGCATTATCGTAACCTTCGCGGCTTTCTTTTTCTCGGTGTTTTTGGCGTTCCTTTTAAACGCTGTCGAAAACATAAAAAAAGACCCGGAGGCTATGGCAAAATTGCGGACAAAAGAGAAACACACGGAAAGTAACTTATGAGGAAAAGAGCAGTGCGGTTTTTTAACACCACCGGTCCCTGTTTTCCCGAGGATCACTACATGCTGCCGCCTGAAGACAGGCTTGTAGGGGCGCAGCTTGACCGGTATATCCGCGACAAGCTTTACTGGTGCCTGCACGCCCCGCGGCAGACCGGGAAGACAACGTTTCTCCTCAGTTGGCAGCGTAAGATAAGCGCAGGGAACGATGCTGCCGCCTGTTATGTGAGCCTTGAAAGGTGCCAGGGGATAACGGAACCGGAACGGGCGATGCCTGCGATCTGTGAGGCCATACGGGAATCAGCCGGGAAATCGGATCTGCCGGTGCCGGAGGTAGAGACCGCGGAGCCCTACAGCATGTTAAGCGCCGTACTGACGGACTGGGCCAAACTTGCCGCCCCTAAGCCGCTTGTCATTCTTTTTGACGAGACCGACGTTCTTGAAGGCAATGCGCTGGTTAGTTTTTTGCGGCAGCTAAGGGGCGGTTTTGCCACCAGGGGGGTGGGGGTTTTTCCTGTGTCGATAGCGCTGGTCGGCCTGCGCGACCTGAAGGATTATATCACGGCGGCGAAAGGCGGAGTGCCGGTTAATCCCGGGTCGCCCTTTAATATCAAGGAAGATTCAGCGGTAATATCAAATTTTACAAAGACCGATACTGAACATCTCTTTGCCCAGAGGACAGAGGAGACGGGCCAGCGTATAGAGGCGGACGCGCTTGAGTATGTGTGGGAACAGTCGAAGGGGCAGCCGTGGATAGTGAATTCGCTGTTCAAGCGTGCAACTATCCGGGTTCTCAAGGAAGACTGTTACGACACAGTAAAACTTGAACACGTCAGGGAAGCCCGGGAACAGATAGTTCTTGCACGGGAAACGCATCTTGAATCGCTGGCTTACCGTCTTAAGGACAAGGGTATCCATCATGTTATGGAAACGCTGATAAGCGGCGCAAGCGATCCTGCCTTAACGGAAAGCAACGCATGGCAGCTTTGCCTTGATCTTGGCTTAACGGCAAAAGAAAACGGGACTCCTGTTATCGCAAACCCGATGTACCGTGAAGTAATTGTCCGGCAAATGTCATATAGTACTCAGGACGCTATACCCAGGCCCGAGTGGCAGTGGGAAAAACCTGACGGTTCACTGGACATGGATACGCTTCTTAAGGAATTTCAGGTTTTCTGGCGGCGGAATTCGGAACTATGGGAAGCGAAATCGGACTATACCGAGGCGTTCCCCCATCTCTTGCTGATGGCCTTTTTACAGCGGGTGCTTAATGGAGGCGGGTACATCAATAGAGAGTACGCTGCAGGGCGGGGACGCATGGATTTGTTTATCGAATACAAGGGATATCAGTATATTATAGAGATAAAACTTGTTCATTCTTACGAAACCCCCGGAGAGGTAAAGGCGGAAGGCTTGAAGCAGACAGCCCGTTACCGTGAGAGTATGGGAGGCGGCGTTCCGTCATACCTGGTGATTTTTGACAGGCGGATGGAAAAGCCGGCATGGGATGCGCGGCTTAAATGGTCGGTTGACGGCGGTATTACCACCGTTGAATGTTGATGAAAGGATTTATTATGTATGTAAAACGTCGCTTGTCCCTGGTATTTTGTCTTGTTCTTTTAGGTTCCCTTCCTGTGATGCTTTTCCCACAGACATCTTCTTCACGGTCTTTGCAGTCTTCCGGGCTTCGGGAGGGTAGAACCGGAAACGCCGGTGAGGATGATATGTCCGCCGCTGCTGCGTCCGAGGCTTTCCTTAACGCCCAGCTTGCCCTGTCGTCCCCTGATTACCGGGTTACCGCCGGGGATGTGTATACCTTGAGTTTTATGGCAGGGACCCAGGCGGTGCAGTACCACATTCCGGTGGATACCACGTACCGCATCAGGGTTGCCAATATGGGGATTGTTGACGCCGGGGGAAAGACCTTTCCGCAGCTTAAAGCACAGGTCGAGGCGGTGGTAACCAATAACTACCCCCTAAGCGGGGTTCAGTTTGTGCTGACCCGGCCCGCGGTGTTCAGGGTCCATGTTAAGGGCGAGGTTCAGGTTACAGGGGAAATTAACGCATGGGCCCTAACCAGGCTTTCTTCCCTGGCAGCGGAAGAAAGCCTTACCCGCTTTACTTCGCTCCGGGATGTTGCCGTGCGTTCCTCAGGCGGGCAGACCAGGGTCTACGATCTTTTTAAGGCGTTCCGGGACGGTGACTTGACACAGGACCCCTACCTCAGGCCGGGGGATACGGTTACCTTTAACCGTGTTGTCCGTTCGGTTAGCATAGGAGGGGCCGTAGTGCGGCCGGGAGTCTACCAGCTTCTGGAAGGGGAAAACATTAAAGAACTAGTAGAGCTTTACGGCAGCGGCTTTACCCCCATAGCCGATCCTACGCGCCTTGAAATTGTCCGCTATATCAACAGCGGCAATATCGCGGGGGACCGGATCTACCTGACCCCTGAGGACATCGCCAGGGATTTTGTCCTTGAAGATTACGACTCGGTCATGGTTCCTGAAATCACTGTTCTTAGCCCGGTCATGTTTGTGGAAGGCGCCGTAGATGCCGGTATGACCCGGATGATAACCGGCGAGGGGCGTATGATTGGCGAGGCCAGTTCCACAGCCGAAGGTTCCACCAGGCTGGTGGTGCCTTTCAACAAAGGAGAACTTTACGCTTCCCTGGTCCGGCGGAATTCCAACTGGTTTACCGCGGTCTCCGATACCCGGAACGCCTACATCATCAGAGGGAGCGAACACATTCCTATCAACTTGAACACTATGCTCTATGACGCGTCATACCGCGGGGAAGTCCGTATAGAGGAAAACGACGTTCTTATTGTTCCTTTTAGGCAGTATTTCATCAACGTCGCGGGGGCGGTAGCCCTCCCGGGCCGTTACCCCTACATCCCCGACCGTACCTGGGATTACTATATCGCCCTGGCCGGCGGTTTTAGGCCCGAGCAGAACTCCAGGCAGTCTGTGGAGATACAGGATATCACCGGAAAAAAAATGAAAAAGACCGACGAGATCACTCCTGAAACGACCATCACCGCTAAGGCCAATAGTTTCCTTTATCACTTTAACCAATATGCGCCGGTTCTAACTACTGTGCTGACTTTGGTAACAACCTTTATCACTGTTCAGGCATATATGTCCCGTTGAACCGGCCGCCCGTTTTTATACAAAGCCCCCGCCGGCCAGCCGGACGGGGGCTTTTTTTTGCCAAAAATTTTGGCCCCGGGCCTCCGGGCCGGCTGCCTGGCAGCTCCTACCGGTACAGCGGGCTTAAGGCCGCGAGGTAGCGCGAGTAGGCTTCATAGGCCTGGTTGTAGGCTTTGACCGCTTTGGCGCTGGGTTTGACGGTGGCGCCTCCTTCCATGGCGACATGAGCCTCGCAGAGGGAATCAATGGAGAGCTTGGGCGCTTTTTGGCGTTCAAAGGCCCAGAGTGCCTGGATGGCGCCGCCCAGGGCGGCGGCTTCGGCGCTTTTGGGTACCCGCACAGGCAGGTTCATAACATTGGCGGCGATCTGCTGCCAAAGGGGGCTCTTGGAACCGCCGCCCGTGAGACGGATTTCTTTGGCCTTAAAGCCTAGGGCGTTAAAGCCTTCCAGGCCGATACGCATGCCAAAGATTGCGGCTTCCAGGGCCGCCCTGGCAAGGTTCTCTTTTTTGAAGTTGGGGGTGGTGATGCCCTGAATGCCGGCCCTGCCGTGGGGCAGGTTGGGGGTGCGTTCGCCGTTAAAGAAGGGAAGCACCGCGATGCCGTCAGCTCCAATGGGTGCTTTGGCCGCTTCGGCGTCAAACGTTTTAACATCCATGCCAAAGAGTTTGCGGAATTCTTCGCTGGCGACGGTACAGTTCATGGTACAGAGCAGCGGGAGCCATCCGCCTGTAGATGAACAAAAAGCCGCCAGATTGCCCGAGGGGTCTATGACCGGTTCGGCGGAATAGCCGAAAAGGGTGCCCGATGTGCCAAGGCTCATGGTGAGGAAACCGTCCCGGACAGCTCCGGTGCCGATGGCCCCCATCATGTTATCGCCGCCGCCTGCGGAGACAAGCGCCCCTTCGGGAATGCCGTACAGGGCAGCCGCTTCGGCGGAGACGGCCCCTGCGGAACCGCCGGCTTCGACCAGAGGGGGAAGGGCCGCAAAAACTTCGGGGCCGATTAGGCAGCTTACCTTTTTTGACCACTTGCGGTTCCGCACGTCAAAAAGGGCTGTCCCCGAAGCATCGCCATATTCGGCGCTGTATGTACCGGTTAACAAAAAATTAATATAGTCGTGGGAAAGGAGAATATGCTCCAGCTTTGCAAAAGCTTTGGGCTTGTGGTTTTTAAGCCACTGTACTTTTGGAGCCGTGTAGCCCGGACGCATGGGAAGCCCCGCGGCTTTGATAAGCTTTGCCTCGCCTCCGGCGGCTTTGGTCAGTTCTTCGCACTCCGCCTGGGTTGAGGTGTCGCACCACAGTTTGACATTGTAAAGGGGCTTGCCTTTGGCGTCCAGGGGAACCAGACTGTGCTGATGCCCCGAAACGCCCAACGCGAGAATTGTCTTTTTTGCCCCTTTGTCCAGCTTGTCAAAACAGGTTTTAAGGGCTTCCTGGTACCACTCGGCTTTCTGTTCCCGGGAGCCGTCGTTTTCGGCAATCATGTCAATCTGCGTCTGGGCAGTATCGGCGATGGTTTTTTTCTCGAAATCGTAAATAATGATCTTACAGCTCTGGGTACCCAGATCTATTCCACAAACTGTTTTCATCGATTTAACCTCCGTTTAAGCTATATAGTACGGACTTAATGAAGATCTGGCAAGCGGGGTCTTTTCCGGTTTAAGTCGTGAGTAATGGAATAATTGATAAGATGTGCCAGGGTCTTAAGACCCATTTTTCGTTTAATCGTAACGACATAATTCCGGATTGTGCCTGGTTTAAGCCCCATACGTTCCGCGATTTCTTTGCCGCTTCGCCCTTTGGCTATGTGGGTAAGAATCGCAAATTCGTTTTTTGACAGGCTGGCAACGGGAAAATCAGCTTTGACGGACTCATTTTGTTTTTTTACAACCGGCGCTCCGGACGAATTTTTTTTGAGCACGGATATAAGCGCTCTGTAAAAGTAGGCTCCGATTGTCGGGTTAATATAATGTTCCCCGGCCTTTACCCTGGTAAGGATCTCGGACAGGTGATCCATGTCGCTGCTTTCCAGCAGTATGCCTGCGGTGTTCTCAAGAAGGTTTTCCCGGATTAATGCTTCATCCGCCCTGGCGTATAACAGTACCACCGATGTATGCTGACTGGCCAGCTTGGCAAGATGGGAAATATCAATGGTTTCTTTATAGCCCTGCTTTACGTAAATCAGCATGATGTCCGGCTTGATACTGTCTGTCAGCCAAATGGCATTGTTTAAATCTTTTCCGACTTCTTTAAGCTGCAGATCTTTGTGGAGAGCAAGCTTGTTTTGAAGGAGAAATCTTTCCTTTTTGTCTTTTTCAATAAGTATAAGGCTTACCATTTTTAAATAACCTTT
This sequence comes from Treponema sp., assembly GCA_031259345.1. Classification (GTDB taxonomy): domain Bacteria; phylum Spirochaetota; class Spirochaetia; order Treponematales; family Breznakiellaceae; genus JAIRLQ01. The sequence goes on along the minus strand of JAIRLQ010000224.1, from coordinate 20,030 downwards.
TTTAAAGAATTGAGGCTGTTTCATCGAAGCGCCGATTTGCCTTCATCTTTTGGAACAAACTCAATTATAAAATACAAAAATCCGGAAAAAAAATCAAGAGGTTTTAATTTTTTTTTGTTGATGGGGCTGCTGCGAACCTTCAGCTGGATAGCAAGGCCGAAGGCCCCTTGACATTATGAGGATAGATGTATACCTTATTGTTGATTTAGATTTTTCTCAATAATAAGTTTTTTTCGAAAGGAGGAAAAATGAAAAAAATTGTTATGGGTGGAGCCGCCCTTTGTATGGCGCTCCTCTTAATGTCCGCAGGGGGCAAGGATACTTCGGGGGGCGCTTCCGCCGAAACCGGGCCGGTTAAAATCGGTATTTCCAAGATTATGGCTCATCCGGCGTTGGACGCCTGTGAACAGGGTATCCAGGATCAGCTTAAGGCACGGGGAATTAACGCGGTCTTTGATCTGCAAAGCGCCAATGGCGATATGAGCACTGCCGCCCAGATTGCCAACAAGTTCAAGAACGACAGGGTAGCTGTGGCTGTCGGGATCGCCACTCCCACGGCGCAGGCCCTGACAAACGCCATCAAGGATGTGCCGGTGGTGTTCTCTGCCGTTACCGATCCTGTTGACGCGGGGTTGGTTTCTACCATTGACCGCGGCGAAGGGAATGTTACCGGCATGAGCGACGCAATCCCTACAGAGGATCATATCGCCATGTTTAAGGAAATCGCGGGCATTAAAACTTTGGGCTACATCTATACCGGCTCTGAAGCCAATTCCCTGGCCGCGCTGTCTTTGGTTGAGGCTGCCTGTAAAGCAAACGGGATTGCCCTGGTTTCCCAGGCCATCAATACTTCCGCAGATATACGCCAGGCCGCCCAGGCCATTGTCGGCCGGGTAGACGGCATCTACATGACAACCGATAACACGGTGTTCTCCGCGGTTGCCGCCATCATCCAGGTATTTGGGGATGCAAAAAAAGCCATCTTCGCCGGGGATGTTACCGGAGTTAAAGACGGGGGCTGCCTCATTGCGTCGGGTTTTAACTATTACAAGGCGGGAATTGCCACAGGGAATATTGTCGCGGATATTCTTGAAGGAAAGAAGCCTGTGGATATTCCGGTGAAGTTCCTTACCGAACCTTCCGAATCGGATCTGATGTTTGATCTGGATGTGGCGAAAAACCTGGGGATTTCTATTCCCCAGAAATATCTTTCCCAGGCCAACCTCATTTTTGAAAACGGTAAGCTTACCGAAAGGTAAGCCGTTACCGAAAGCAAGCGGTTTGCTAAAAGTAAGCCGCTTGCCGAAGGGTAAGGTTTCTTATGATAGCAGGCATCCTCACAGAAGGCTTCATTTACGGTATTATGGTGCTGGGGGTATTTGTTACCTTCCGTATACTCAACTTTGCGGATATGACCGTAGATGGGTCCTTCCCTCTGGGGGCCTGTATCCTGGGAGTGCTGCTTTCCCGGGGCGTTCCCTTTTCCCTGGCCCTGATTGCGGCCTTTGGGGGCGGCGCCGCGGCAGGGCTTGTAACCGCCCTTATCCATAACCGGCTTAGGATCCCCGATCTTCTTTCGGGGATTCTGACTATGACCATGCTGTATTCAATAAACCTCAGGGTTATGAGCAGCCGGGCGAATCTTTCCCTTATTAAAGTACCCACCCTCTTTAACCGGATCACCGAATGGGCCGGCGCTTTTATGGGCGGCGAATGGGCTGTCGTCATTTTTTGCGCTCTTACCATCATCATTATTAAATTTATACTGGATATTTTCTTCCATACCGATTTGGGACTCTGCCTGGGAGCCCTGGGATCCAATCCCCAGCTTATCATTTCCCAGGGCATGAACCCCGATATGCTCAAGATCGTGGGGATCTGCCTGGCTAACGGGCTTGTGGGGATTTCCGGCGCCTATGCCGCCATGTACCAGGGTTTTTCGGATGTGAACTTCGGAACCGGTATGATTGTGTCGGGATTGGCGTCTCTTATGATCGGAGAATTTTTTATCCGTTCCAACCGCGTGGGCATGCTGACCCTTAGGGTAATACTGGGTTCCGTCCTTTACCGGGGGCTTATGTTTCTGGCCCGGAACTACGGTTATTATATCCACATGACCGCCAACGATCTTAAACTCATTACCGGACTTCTTATTATTCTCTGTCTTGTCATCTCCAAGGCGGGTTACTACCGGGGCGGGCGCGGCAGCCGGGGTTCGCCAAAAAAAGAAATTTCGGGGGAGCTTTTATGAATCCTGCCCAGACCCAAAGGGCGCCGGAGTTTCGGTCCGGGGCTCCCTCCATGATACGATTGGAAAAACTGGGTATGGTTTTTCAGCCCGGGACCCCCGATGAAAATATCGCCCTTAAAGACATTAGTCTAAAGATCAATGCCGGTGATTTTATCACGGTTATCGGTTCCAACGGCGCGGGGAAGACCACCCTTCTCAATGCCATTGGGGGAACGGTTATCCCCACTTCGGGCTGGGTGCTGATTCGGGATGTTTCCCCCGAAGGCGTTGTATATGCCGAAAGGGACATTACCCGGGAAGCGGAGTATAAACGTGCCGCCTATATCGGACGGATCTTTCAGAATCCCCTTTTGGGTACTGCCGGAAAAATGTCCCTGGAAGACAACATGATGATCTGCCACAAAAAGGGTTACAAGGGGTTGAGGATCAGCCTTAACAAAAATATGCGGGAACTCTTTCGGGAACATCTGCGGGAACTTGATATGGGTCTTGAAAACCGCCTTAAGGACAATGTGGAACTCTTTTCCGGCGGCCAGCGCCAGGCTCTGACCCTGCTTATGACTGTTATGTCCAAACCGAACCTGCTGCTTCTGGACGAGCATACCGCCGCCCTGGACCCCCGGAATGCCGAAATGGTCATGAATCTTACCCGGCGCTTTGCCGCCGAATACCGCCTGACTGTGATGATGATTACCCACAATATGGCCCATGCCTTGGAATTCGGCAACCGGCTCCTGATGATGGACGGCGGTGAAATTATCCTTGACATAACCGCCGAAGAAAAGGTCAAGCTTAGCACCAGGGATATAGTCCAGCGTTTTAAAGACATTAAAAAACAGGAGCTTGCCAGCGATGAAATACTTTTAAGCTAAAACTCTTAAAACGCTTTAGTTTAGTTGACGATTGGAACTTGCTGTGTTATAATAGAAATATCCAGTTTGGAAGCATTCTAAAATCTTTTCTATATCGGAAAAAAGCATGCAATATTTTGATACTCATGCCCATATTGGGCTTATTCATGATGACCCAATCGAACAGTTAATTGTTATCCAGGAGGCGCGTCAGGCTCAGGTAACAAGGCTTGTTTCTATATGCAATAGTCTTATTGATTTTGGCAAGGTCTATGATAACCTCAAAACCGCCGAAAATGTGTTTCATGCCGTTGGGGTGTCTCCATCAGAAGTGCAGAGCCCGGGCAAGGATTGGATAAACGTTATTGAACAGGGGATTCAGAAACCCCGGGTGGTGGCCATTGGCGAGATCGGTCTTGATTATTTCCGCAAATTCGGCAGCAAAAAGACTCAGATTGAGCTGTTTATCACCCAGCTTGATCTTGCGGCGAAGCTGGACAAGCCGGTTATCATACATAACCGGGAGGCCGGTAAAGATGTGCTCGACATACTGAAGGACAGGCTTCCGCCCAAGGGCGGCGTGCTTCATTGTTATTCCGAAGATGCTGAATATGCCAGGAAGGCTCTGGATCTCAACCTGTATTTTTCGTTTGCCGGAAACCTGACCTATCGGAACGCAAAAAATCTCCACGAGACGATAGAGGTGCTGCCCCTGGACAGGATTCTGATTGAATCGGAAAGTCCTTTCATGGTACCCGCGGACTATCGAGGCAAGCGGAATATGCCCAAGTACCTGCCCATTACCGCCCGTTTCCTGGGGGAAATGCTGGAAATGGACGAAGAGGCGCTTGCCGCGGCCCTGTGGGAAAATGCCAACCGGTTTTTCGGCTTACCGAACGAGTGAAACTGTATCATCCTTTAAAGATTGGTTCTCTTCATCTGCCGGGTAATCTCTTTTTGGCGCCTGTTGCGGGCTATACCGACAGGGTATTTCGTTCGCTTTGCGTGGACTACGGGGCGGATTTTACCTATACCGAGCTGGCTTCTTCGGAAGCCCTGGTTCGGCAGGGGGAAAAAACTTTTGCCCTGGTAAAACGCGCCCAAAACGAGGCCCGCTATGGGATACAGCTTTTTGGTTCCAGCCCCGATGTGATGTACCGCGCCGCCGGGCTTCTTGTCCCTTTATCTCCCGATGTGGTGGACATAAACTGCGGGTGCCCGGTTCCCAAGGTAACAAAAACCGGCGCGGGTTCCGCCCTGATGCAGAACCCCGCCAATTTGGGCAAAGTTGTAGAGGCAGTTGTCCGCTCTTCCCGGGAAAACCTGGGGGGTGTGCCGGTAACTGTAAAAATACGTTCCGGCTGGGACAGTTCTTCCATTAATTACCGCGAGTGCGCCAATGCGGCTTTCCGGGCGGGGGCGGCAATGGTGTGCCTTCACCCGCGTACCAGAGCCCAGGGCTATGGCGGAAAAAGCGACTGGCGGCAGATTGCGGATCTGGCCGCGGCGCTTGATATTCCGGTTGCCGGCTCGGGGGATCTTTTTACTCCGGAGGATGCTGAAAGGATGCTCCGGGAAACCGGCTGCGGGGCTGTGATGTTTGCCCGGGGTGTCCTTGGCAACCCCTTTATTTTTAACATGACCAGGGATCTGTTGGAAAAGGGCAGCCGGGAAACACCGTCGTATGCCGCGCGCTTTGACGCGGCCTTTAGGCAGCTTGAAATGCTGTGCGCGGATCTGGGGGAAAAAGCCGCCTGCCGGGAAATGCGCAAGGTTTTTTGCGCCTATGCTAAAGCTTTGGGCGGAATGCCCGGCGCGGCGAAACTGCGGAATGCCCTGGTTCATGCAGAGACAGCGGCGGATTTTCATGCTATAATAGAAAGCGGAGTTTAAAATGAATTTGATACGCCGGCCTTTACCCTTCCGATATTACAATTCAGTTGTGATTTTAATCTGCATAAATGTGCTGGTTTTTTTGGGCGAACGGTTTTTAAGGCAATGGAATCTGGTGGTTTATTTTTCCATGATCCCCGGCCTGGTAAGGCGCGGCTGGATCTGGCAATTTGTGACCTATATGTTTGTCCATGATCCCAACAGTTTTAGCCATATTCTTTTTAATATGCTGGCGCTTTTTATTTTTGGAACCGCGGTAGAGCGGCGTATGGGAAGCCTGGAATTTCTGCTCTACTATTTTGCCTGCGGAATACTTGCGGGAGTTTTTTCCTTTTTTTCTTACCTCTTGTTGGGCGCAAACCGGGTAATTCTGATGGGGGCCTCCGGGGCGGTTTTCGCGGTACAGTTGGCCTATGCGGTTTTTTTCCCCCAGGCGGTGCTGTACCTTTGGGGCTTGCTTCCCCTTAGAGCCCCGGTAATGGTTATCGGCTTTACCCTTTTGGAATTGGTTTTAATGATTTTTGGACTCCAGGGCAATGTTGCCCATTTTACACATCTGGCGGGTTTTGCCTTTGGCTGGATCTTTTTTGTTGCCCGCTATGGAATAAATCCCTGGAAAAGAATGAGGAATTTGTAGGGACAGGGAACGATTGGATTTTGGTAAGAAAACCTGCGAAAACTGAAGTTTTCAGGGGTTCCTTTTTGCCGATATTGAAGGTATGAGATCGTCTTGCCGTCTGTTCTTTTTTGCCGCCGCTTTTGTTTTTGCCTTGTCCGGCGTGTCTGCCCAGGAAGTGCTGCGGGGCGAGGTGATGGTAGAGCTGGAACCCATTTATGGCGTCTATATCGACGAAAAATATCCCCTTGAAAAAGATGAAGCTTACAAGCGGGCACTGGAAGAAGCGGCAATGTTTTTTTCCGCCCAAATCTACGGTTGGTCTTTTAATTATGACATAGGCGAAAAGGCCCGGGGCATTGCCGAGAACTTTGATTTAACGCCCCTGGGCGAAATCATCTGGGGCGACCCCCGGCTGCGGGTAACGCACGCGGAATTTAGGGAAATGCGGCTTTGGACCTGGATGGATTACCATCCCGCGGACAGCCAGTTGCGGCGCGTTAATGCCTGGAAAACCGGAACCATACGCAGCGCCCAGGGGCTTGGCTATGGCCCTTTGGGAGGGCCGGTAGAAATTGGCGGCTGGTTTACCATCAAAAAGACCGCCCTGGAAGATGCCGCCCGCTCCGCGGTACGGGAAATGCTTAGGGGGAGCGAACGGAACCGCCCCAAAGAAGCCAGGGGTTTTATCAGCCTGCAAAAATTTCCCCGCTATTTTATGGACGCTGCCCGCTGGGCCTGTTCCGCCAGGTTTTTTATTGAAATAAAAGAGATCGTGCCTTTTTCGGCGTATTAAACATACCTTTCCAAATAATACGTTTTTAGATATTATATTTACATGACAACGGATATTCAAACCACGGTGAAAAACCTTCATCCCCTGGAGGTACGGGTAATTTTGTCCTATAAAAAAGGGGACGAGCTGACAGTCGAAAAGGTTGAAAAAGGCCTGAACTTTAAAAGCGGCAACGGTAATCAGGCGCTTTCCTGGCTTTCCGGTAAAGGTATAGTTAAAGAAATCCGCAGGGAGTTGGCTGTTTTTTTTGAACTTACCGATTTGGGGCGCGGGTGGAAAGAAAAAGGCACCCCCGAGGAACGTATTATAGAGCTTGTCCGCCTGCAAAGCGGACTTAAGCTGCCCGAAATTGCGGCGCATCTTAAAATGGACAACAAGGACGCGGGCAGCGCGTTTGGCAGCCTGTCGAAACTGGGTGTTCTGGCTATGGACGGCGAAAAGAAAGTTGTTATGTCCCTGCCCGCCGGAGATCTTGTGAACGGCCGCCCTGCTTCCGGCGCGGCTGCCGCCCATTTGGCGCTAATCCGGGGGCTCTTGGACAAAGCCGCTTCCGCGCCCGGCGGCCTTTTGGCGGAAGCCGCCCTTTCTCCGGAAGAGAAGGCCGCCATGGCAGGGATGGCAAAAAAACGGGGCGCCGCCGACGCGCCTTTCCGTGAGCAGGATCGGGAAACCGTTGTCTTTACTTTTACCGATGAAGCGGCGGCTGTGGCTGCCGCCCTTAATGCCGCGGGGATCACCGGCGAAGAGTGCGGCGCTCTAACCCCGGAAATGCTTGAGGATGGCTCATGGAAAGGCAAGACCTTCCGCTCGTATAATGTGAAAGTGCCGCCTACCCGTCTTATTCCCGGGCGTACAAATCCCTACGTGCAATTTCTTGAAGATGTAAAAGACAAGCTTGCTTCCCTGGGTTTTGAAGAATTCGACGGCCCCCTGGTGGAAACGGAGTTCTGGAATTCCGACGCCCTTTTTATGCCCCAGTTCCATTCCGCCCGGGACATCCACGATGTATACCGTATTGCCGAACCCGACAAGGCGAAAGCCATTCCCGAGCCCTGGCTTTCCAATATAGCCGCCGCCCATGAAACGGGGGGCAAAACCGGCAGCCGGGGCTGGAATTATTCGTTTGACCGGGAGTTTACCAGGCGGCTTATTTTACGCAGCCAGGGTACGGTGCTTTCGGCAAAAACCCTGCCTGTGGCAAAAGTGCCGGGCAAATATTTTGGCATAGTCCGCTGTTTCCGTTACGACAAAGTTGACGCCACCCATCTTCCCGACTTTTACCAGACCGAGGGTATAGTTCTTGGCGAAGATGTAAACCTCCGTACCCTGCTGGGGATGCTCGAAATGTTTGCCAAAGAAGTTGCGGGGGCAAAAGAAGTAAAATATGTCCCCGGCTATTTCCCCTTTACCGAGCCTTCGGTAGAAGTGCATATTAAACACCCGGTTTTGGGCTGGTTCGAACTGGGGGGCTCGGGCATTTTCCGGCCGGAAGTAACGGAAAGCCTGGGGGTGGACGTGCCTGTGGCAGCCTGGGGGCTCGGCATAGACCGCATGGCCCTTATGACCTTGGGCTTGAACGACCTTAGGGAACTTTTTAGCTGCGATATTGAAAATGTGCGTATGCGGCGTACCAAAGAGACTGTGAAATAAGGAAATGCAGAATGCCTAAAATTGATGTTAACGAAAAGGTTTTTTATACATTGGCAGGCCGCCTGTGGGACAACAAAGAAGAATTGGAAGAAGCTTTGACCTGCGCCAAGGCGGAGCTGGACTCGGACTTTCAGCCCGCGGATTCCGATAAAAGCCTTCTACCGGAAGATCGTATCCTTAAGATTGAACTTAATGACACAAACCGCCCCGACCTTTGGGGAACCGCAGGCTGCGCCCGGCAGTTAATGACCCATGGCGGCGGCGAGCGCCGGGTATATCCTTTCTTTTCTTCGCCCGAAAAAACCATGCCCGCAAAATACAAAGTAAAAGTTGAAAAGAGCGTCCAAAAAGTGCGTCCTTTCCTGGCGGGGTTTGTGGCGTCGGGCAAAGCGATTTCCGACCCCATGCTGCGGGATATGATCCAGACCCAGGAAAAGCTGGCATGGAATTTCGGGCGCAAGCGGCGGACAATCAGCATGGGCTTGTACCGTATTTCCCAGATAAAATGGCCCGTCATCTACAAAGGGGCTGATCCTGACAGCGTGTCTTTTGTGCCCCTTCAATGGGAAACGCCCCTGACTCTTCGGGAAATTTTAAAGCAGCATCCCAAAGGCAAGGAATACGGTTTTATCCAGGAGCATGAACCCCTTCACCCGCTTTTGCTGGATTCCTCCGGGGGCGTTCTTTCATATCCGCCCATTATCAATTCCGCCGATTTGGGGGCAGTGCAGGTAGGGGACGCCGACCTTTTTGTGGAATTGACCGGTACCGACCAGCCTTCGGTAACTTTGGCGGCGTCCATTGTCGCCTGCGATTTGGCGGACAACGGTTTTGTCATTGAGCCGGTGGAAGTCGCCTACGAGTACGAAACCCCCTTCGGAAAGACCTGCGTAACGCCTTACTATTTCCAGGAACCCGTGTTCTGTTCCCTCTCGCGTATAGAAAAATTCCTTGGCGAAAAACTTTCCGCCGGCGAATGCCTTGAGGCGCTCTCCCGTATGGGCGTAAAGGCCGAAAAAGCGCTGGCTGCGGAAAGGGGGGGCGGGGAAAACTGCGAAGGGGTAAAGGCCTGGCCGCCTGAATACCGGAATGATTTTCTTCATGCCGTCGATGTCATGGAAGATGTGATGATTGGACGCGGCCTTGGATCGTTTAAACCCCAGCGCCCCGGGGATTTTACCGTAGGGCGCCTCTCCCCGATAACGTATTTTTCCCGCAGGGTAAAGGAAATTCTTGTGGGCCTTGGCTACCAGGAAATGATCTACAATTATCTGGGATCCCGCAAAGATCTGGTGGAAAAGATGCGGGGCGATGGCAACCGCATTATCCGCATATCCAATCCCATGACCGAAAATTATGAATACGTGCGGGACTCGATTTTGGCATCTCTTTTGGAAAGCGAGTCTGTGTCGTCCAACGCGGTTTACCCCCACCGTATTTTTGAAGCCGGCAAAGTTGCCTGCCTGGATGAGGCGGAAAATTACGGGACCAGTACCCGCCAGTATTTGGGCTTTCTTTATTCCGACAAGGATGTAAACTTTAACATTCTGGCCGCCCAGATTCAAACTTTGTTCTATTATCTTTCCTGTCAGTTTGAAGTGGAAGAATCCGGCGACCCCCGTTTTATTCCCGGCAGGGCGGCGTCGATCCTGTATAAGGATTTGGGCGGAAAAACAAGCCGCATCGGGGTTTTTGGCGAAATCCACCCGGAACTGCTTGCAAACTGGGGTGTTACCATGCCCTGCGCCGCCGCCGAGATTGATATTGAGGCGTTGCTATAGGCGATGAAACAGTTTTGTCCCATAATTACAATTATGTTGATGGCAACTTTGCCGGCCGCCTGTGCTTCTGAGCCCGCCCCTGTGCCGGCTTTTGACGAGGAAGCCTGGCTAAAGGCGGTACAGGCAACGGATATTGAAAAGCTGTATGCGCCCCATTTTAACGAAGCGGAAGGAACATTTTTTAACCCCTGGATGCTCCGTTCCGAGCGCTCCCGCCCGGAGGGGGCCAGGCGCCGGGGCGGCTGGTTTAACCGCCCCAAAATGGAAGTGCCCCCCTGGCCGGAAGAAGACTATGCCCGGCAGGAAAACGATTATTCATATCTAAAGGACAAAAATTTTAACAGTATTTCTTTTGCCGGACACGCTTCCATGATCATTAAAATGAACGGGGAAACGATTTTTACCGACCCCTTCTTTTCCGACCGGGCGGCGGTTTTGTCAAAAGAAGTTAAAATCAAGTTTGATTACGATACAGTTCCGGATCGTCCGCTGGTGGCGGTAAGCCACAATCATTATGATCATCTTGATAAACAGTCAATTAAAAAATTAATAAAAAAGAACGCCGTGTTTGTGGTTCCCCTTAAATTAAAAAAATACCTGGAGGGCTGGGGGGCCAAAGAAGTGTACGAACTTGACTGGTGGCAGTCGGTAAAAATAGCTTCGCTTACCTTTACTTTTTTGCCGGCCCAGCATTGGTCCATGCGCATTGCTCCGGGGCAGGGGAACAGCAAAAGCCTTTGGGGCGGTTTTATGATCCAGGGGGAAAAAACCGTTTATTTTTCCGGGGATACGGGTTATTTTCGGGGTTTTGAGGAATTTGGCAATCAATGGGAAATTGATTACGCAATTATCGGGACGGGGGCTTATGAACCCCGCTGGTTTATGCATTACCAGCACCTTAACCCCAGGGAATTTCTTATGGCGGCCGGAGACCTTAAAGCAAAAACCGCTATCCCCATGCATTTTGGCGTAATCAGGTTGAGCGATGAGCCTTTAAATTATCCTTTATGGGAAATTGCCGGGCTTGCCGGTTACAGTGAAGGGATAAAACTGCTCAGGGTTGGCGAATACCTAAAAATGTGATAGGATTAATAAAATGGCGGAGTTAATTAAAAATGAGCATGTTCTTGCGGCGGCTTTGAAGGTGCAGCAGCTCGAAATAAACGAATTCCATGTGTATACCCGGCTTGCAAAACTATGCAAGGATCCCCATAACGCCGAAGTGCTTGCTTCTATTGCGGAAGCGGAAAATCAGCATGCCAAATTTTGGGAAAACCGTACAGGGCGAAAAATTCGCCCCCAGGCCTTTAAGATTTGGAAAACTGTATTTTTGGCCAGAATCCTGGGCCTTTCTTTTACGTTAAAGCGTATGGAAAAAAACGAAGGAACGGCCTCGAAAAATTATATTGCCCTGTCTCAGGATATTCCCGAAGTAAAACGGATTGCGGAAGAAGAAGCGGAACATGAAAGAGAACTATTGGGAATGCTGGATGAAGATCTGCTGCAATATGCGGGTTCGATAGTTTTGGGTTTAAACGATGCGCTGGTGGAACTGACAGGCGCCCTGGCGGGTTTTACCCTGGCCCTGGGGGATTCAAAGATTATTTCCCTTGCGGGCCTTGTAACAGGCATTTCCGCGTCCTTTTCCATGGCGGCCTCGGAGTACCTTTCTTTTAAGGCGGAGAACAATCCCCACGCGCTTAAATCGGCGTTCTATACCGGGATGGCCTATATTATCACCGTAGCGCTGCTTATTCTTCCCTTTTTGCTCCTTTCCAATAAATTTATTTCGCTTGGAATTACCCTGGCGCTTGTAGTGCTTATCATTCTTGCTTTTAATTATTACCTTGCCACAGCCAAAAGTTATAATTTTAAAAAACGTTTTGGAGAGACGATCGCGATAAGTCTGGGCGTTGCCGCCTTTTCTTTTGTGATTGGGTTTTTGTTAAAAAAAGTTCTTGGAGTGGATTCTTAATTTTTTATGTCTTACAGTTTTAGGCGTTTTGGTCCCCTTAATTTTTACCGGGAAGCCCTTAGTATCGCCCTTCCGGTAATGCTTCAGCAGCTCATTATGAGTATGGTCTCGTTGATTGACAATTTTATGGTTGCCGGCTTGGGGGATACATCCATGGCGGCTGTAAATGTTTCAAACCAGATTTTTTTTGTATTTATCGTTATGGTAAATATTCTTTGCCAGGCGGGGGGCATTTATCTTGCCCAGTTTAAAGGCTCAGGCGATTCAGCGGGAATGCGGAACGCATACCGGTTTAAAATCCTTATTACCCTGGCGGCGGCGGCGCTGGTCTTTGTTTTGTTCTGGGTCATTCCCGAAGGGCTGGTTTCTATGCTTACCATGGGAAACAGCTCCCAGAAGGAAATAGTTTCCAAAGGCGCTTTATATATAAAGCTGATTTCTTTTACCCTGGGGCCCATGGTGATTTCATCGGCTATCGGCACTTCCTTCAGGGAAATAGGACGGCCCGCTGTTCCCCTGGTTATTTCTGCGGCAGCTACTGTTATTAACACAACAGGCAACTGGATTTTAATTTATGGAAATCTCGGCGCGCCCAGGATGGAAATTTCCGGTGCCGCAATTGCTACCATTATTGCGCGATGCTGCGAAACGGCGGCTTACCTTGTTTATGTAAACCGCAAAAAAATAAATTTTTACAGTCCCTTCCGCAGGCTGTTGGAAGTTGACTGGTCCCTGGTAAGGAAAATTCTTTCCAAATCGGTAATGATGTTTATTTCTGAAATATCCTGGGTCTCTTCGGAGACTGTTATGGTTGCCCTTTATAACGGAAGGGGCGGCGCGGAAACTGTTGCGGGAATGGCGGCGGGCTGGACTATTGCAAATATTTTTATGCTGCTTTTTAGCGGTATCTGGACAACCGCGGCGGTTCTTGTAGGCGGAAGCCTTGGCGCGGGAAAACTTGAAGAGGCCAGGAAGAGGGGCGCCTGGATTCAGTCCGGGTCTTTTGTCGCCGGTATTTTTATTGCCGTTGTGGGAATAGTTATTTCTTTGCTCATAGTACCCCTGGTGTTTGCAAATCTTACGCCGGCTGCGCGGCGCATTGCCATAGGTCTTATTACGGCAATTTTGTGCTATTTTCCCATTTGGGCGCTTCTTAACGCCCAATTTGCAATATGCCGTTCAGGCGGCGACACTCTTATGGGCTTATATGCCGAAGGTTTTGTCAACTTTGGCGGCGTAATTCCCGGGGCTTTTCTTTTGGCTATTTTTACTTCCATCGGCCCTGTGGGTATGTTTGTAATTTTAAAGCTTACAGACTTTATAAAATATTTTATTGCCCGTTATTTTTATAATAAAGAGCGCTGGGTAAAAAACCTTACTGTTTAGGAAAAGCGTCGCTTTGGCTAAGCGCCGCTTCGGCCAATGCGTCTATGGAAAGCCCCGAAATTCTATCTGTAACATTTTCCGCATTGCCGGAGCGCAGATAAAAAATCCAGGCTTCCGCGTTTTTTCCAAAAATATCCTGAGCCGCTTTGGCGTAGACTTTTAGCTGGGGATAATGCTCTTCGGGCTTTTCATTCCTGTCGGTCTTAAAATCCACTACCACCAGATCCAATTCTTCCTCGAAAAGCAAATCGATTGTTCCGGTTATGGGTATTTTTTTGCCTGCCGCGTTAGCCGCGCTTACAATTGGGTATTCGGCTTCATATCTTTTTGATTTTGCCATACGCCTGCCCAATTCTGATTTTAAAAATTTGTCCGCCATTGCTTCCGCTTCTGTTTTTACTTTTTCAAATACCCTGCCGTCATCAAACCGGGATTTAATATGAGCCGGTATTTTAGGCTCCCTGTTTTTTAATTTGCCTTCAAGAACGGCATGTACCAGGGAGCCGAAGTCAGCCGGCTCAAGTTTTGCTTTTTCAAGAAGATTATCCGGTAGCCCGTTTGTCAAAGGCGGTTCTTCATGCCTGTTTTCGGCGATTGGCGCGGCGGAAGGTTTTAGCCTGCTTGCGGAAAGGTTTTCCGGTCCGGCTTTTCCGCTTTCCAGTACAGCGGCGTTTTTGTAGAAGGCGCCTGCGGCAAGGGCGGCTTCTTTTTGGTTAAGCTTTTTTGTTTTTGGGCCTCCTGCAAGACGGAAGATTTCCCTTTTGGATAACACGGGAATTGTTTCTATGGCGCATAAATTTTCGGGGCACCGGGGCAATATTGGCGCGAGAAGTTTAAGAAAATCACATGTTTCACTTTCTTTTTCCGTATATTGGACGAGCCTTTTTATTACCGTGTCTTTATTGTATGCTTCGTCAAGAATGTTCCACGCCTCTTTTTCGGCGGCAGTTTGTTTGGGCAGGGAAAAAGTTAGAAAAAGCCGGTTTTCCGCTCTGGTCATGGCGACATAGAGAAGGCGCTTTAATTCCGCCGTATCTTTTTCTTTTTCTTCATTTTTAAGAATGCGTCTAAAATAATTGTCCCCTTCGTTCGGCGTATAGTCTGATTGGGGCAGGCTAAAAACAAAGCCCCATTTTTCGTGGAAGTCAAGCAAAGATGAATTGCGGTTTATATTGTTTGAATTGGAACCGTCAAAAATAAAAACTACCGGAAACTCAAGGCCTTTGCTTTTGTGGATGGTTAAAAGACGGACCCCCGCGCCGCTTTCGCCGGGAATAGCAATTCCGTCCGGCTTTTCTTCACGGCTTATTACATCTTCAAGATAGTCAAGAAATTCCGCAAGGCTTTTTCCTTTTTCATCAATATTGCGCGCAAGCTCGAAAAAAATATCAAAAAGTTCTTCGTAAACCTGTGCCGGCCGGGACCAAATCGTTTCGTAACGGTAGCCTTCGTCGTACCATAGTTTTAAAAGTAATTCCGTTACGGAAGATTCTTTCTTTGTTTTAAGCATATTGTTAAAGTGTTCGCGCGCCCGGCGGTAAAGGCCAAGCTCTTCATCGGGAATAAGATTTTCTATTTTTTCGCTAAATGGTTCTGTTTCGCCGGAAAGCATACAGGCTGTCAGCGTTACATCGCTTAAGCGCATAAAGGGTGAACGGATAAGAGAGGCATAGGCAATGCGGTCTTCGGGGTATACCAAAAGGCGAAGGTAAGAGCGAAGATCGTTTATTGGGGCGTCGTTGAAAAGCCCTGCGGGGCGGTCTGCGCTGTAGATAATGTTAAAAGTTCTAAGGGCTTTTTCCAGGGCGCCCTGGTGTGTATATGAACGCATTAATATTGCAAAATCGCTGTCCCTTAAGTTTTCTTTTTCTTTTAATTCAATAATTTTTTGGGCTATAAAAACCGCTTCCATGTCCTGGGAGCGCAGGCCTTCAGAGTCATCGCCGGGAAGGAAGGACTTGTCCAAAAAACAAAAATGCGCCAAAGGGCCTGAATTGTTTTTGGAAAGCGCGTTTTTTCCCTTTGGGGGGCGGATGCGGCGGTATACCGCTTCGTGGGCGGGGAGGCCTTTTTGAAATTTGGGGAAAACGCCGCCGTCTTTCCCCGCGTCATCTTCGCCGTTTTCCGAAATAGAGCCAAAGATCATATTAAAGGCGTCAATAAGGGCTTTATGGGAGCGGTAGTTATATCTAAGGCTTATGTTTGCTTCCTTTCCGCCGCTTGTTTTTAAAAGATCTTCCCCAAGGCTGTTAAATACAGCTACATCGGCGCCCCGGAAACGATAAATTGACTGTTTTTCATCGCCCACAAAAAACATGCGGTTATTTTCCAGCTCCGTTGCTTTGGGTATTCCTGTTTCTTCCCGTTTGGAATTTTCCGCAAGAAGATAGATTAAATCACGTTGAAGGCTGTTGTTGTCCTGAAATTCATCAACCAGAATCATTTTTACAGAATCTTTATAGGCCTTGCGGATGTCGGGATGATCCTTTAGGGCGTCTACGGCAAGATGGGCAATGTCATTAAAGGTTAATAAACCGGATTCGCATTTTTTTAAATTAAATAAATCCTGGAATTTTTTTAACAAGGCAAACAAATTTGTAATAATTTCAAATTGAAACCCGTAGCGCGCTATGGATTCAATGCCGGAAAAAACGTCGTTATCCTTAAATGTATTAAATAACTCAACAAGTTCCGCGTATAAAGGAGAAGATTTGCCCATTTTTCTTATTGATCTGACATTGGAATAAAATTCCAGAAATTTTAATATTTGCGCTTTTTCTTCTTCACGGGCCCCGTTGTTTTTAAACAGTGGCTCAATATCCGGAGGAACGGGGGCTTTGTTCCGGACAAAGGCTTCTTCAAGCTTTGCACGGAATTGGGTGTCTTTTTCCGGGGTTCCGATGTTTTTAAGCGCATTAATAATTTGGGAAGACCAGCCGGAAAGATCCGCGGTATGCTTTTTCCATTGTTTAATTATTTCATTTTTTTGAAGCAGAATCATATTGTCCAAATCAAGGGGACTTGAAACAGGGCTGTAATTTAAAACAGCCCGGGCAAATATTTCTTCGGCAATTCTTTTGATTTTATTTTCGGCCAAAAACTGCCGCAGGGCGTAATTTTCGCGGTTGTCCAGGGTAAAACGAAGGCTTGCCTCAAGGGCAAGATCCCGAATGCCCGCATCATCGCTTGAAAACTCCGGGTTAATCCCGTAACGCCTTGCGGCAGTTCTGCTGATATTGGCCGAAAACGAATCCAAAGTGCTTATGCGAGCGGTGTGAAAATTTTTTACCGCGGCTTTTGCGTTTTCTTCATCATCAAGCTTAAGCAAAAATTGATATATTCTGCTGTACATTTCGCTTACCGCTTTATTGGTGAAGGTTAAGGTAACAATTTCAGAGGGGCTTAGGTTTTTTTTTGCTATAAGCCAGGCATAACGGCTTGCAAGAACCCTGGTTTTACCCGAACCTGCCCCGGCCGCGGTTACCCCGTTATTTTCGAGGGACGCCGCCTTTTTCTGATCTTCATCCAGTTCTTCAAGTAAATTTTCTATGGTCATCCCTTATTCCCCTTTTGAATTCAAACTGTAGACAGTACGGCAGCAAGTCCTGTAAAGACATTCCGCGCATTTTTTAAAGTTTATTTCTTTTGGAACCATATTAAGGCTTTTAACATCATCGTGAAATTGCCGTATCAAAACTTCCGAAGCATCCAAAAACGCCTGATAAGCGGAGCGGGAACATTTGTTTTTGCCGGCTCCCTCCGTCCCTACTACAGCGTTTATTTTTCCTTTGTTGATACTGTAAAAAAAAGCCCCCTCAACTTCCGGCGCTTTTTCGCTAAAATCTTTTTTAATGCTTTCTTCATAGAGTTTTACATAAAGGGGCATTTGGAATTCTGTCAGCGCTTGTTCGTCAAGCTTGCTTATGTCAATCTGCTTTGGGGCCTCTCCTGTTTTATAGTCAAAAATAAAAGGCGCGCCGTCCGGGGAAACAGAAACACGGTCTATAGTTCCTTTTATGATAATGTCGCCCCGGGCCGTATAAACAGGGTATTCAAGCTCTGTTACAGAAAAACCGTCAAAATGTTTTGCTTCAATATCAAGGAGGGCGCATATTTTTTTCCACATTCCTTCCGCCTGGGGTAAAACAAGGGGGGTTGCCAAAGGCCCGTTAAAAGCGGGATGTTCTTCTATGCGTTTGCTGGTTATTTTGTATGCCCAGTTTTTATAGTCTTCCAAATGGGCGCTTTTAAAACAATGGTCTTCGGTTTTTATTTTTTCAAAAAGTTCTTCAAGAATACCGTGATAAAGAAGGCCAAGAGAAATATCGTCCAACAGCCTTGCTTCAAGGAAAAATTCATCGGCTTCAAAAATGCGGCTGTAAAGCCAAAGCAAAGGACAATTAAAAAAATAATTAAGATCTTTTGTGGGCGAAACAATAAGCTTTCCCGGATGCTCAGTGTCCCTAAACCATATTTTCTTTTTTAAAAGGCCTTTAATGCCGGGCGTTTCGGGAACCGGCGAATTGAGAAAGGAAAATTCTTTCTTTTTGTTTTCAAAAAGGCCGCGCCAGGCATTAAAACTTGTTTTTTGTATATAGAACAGTTCTTTTGGGAATTCTTCTTTTGTTCCCTGTCCGGCCCAAAAACAGCGTTCCGCAATATACGGATCCGCCGGGGTTGAAGGGGCTTCCGCGGCTTCGCCATCTTCGCCTTCAAAAAAGCTGTGGGGAATGGTCCAGCCGGAAAAAGTCTGAACCGAAGAGCTGATCCTGAGCCTGGGAGAAAAACCATGCCCGGCTCCGGTATTGCAAAGCCTGAAAAAAGCCGGCGTCGCGTCAACGTCATCAATTCCCAGGGCTTTGCGTTTGTCTATACGCAGAAAATTTAAAGGCCTGTAAATAACCGCCGCGGCATCCTGGGACGCATTTAGAATAAAATGGGCGGCGAAGGGGGCGGCCGAAGCTACCCGCCATTTAAAAATATTTACCCCCATGGCTTTTTCTTTCTGGACATATTGTTTTTCTTTTAGTATAGAAAGGAAAAAGCTAAAAGGCGACCGGGGTGTAAAGGCGGGATCATTCCACTGTTCCTCAATTTCTACGAGCCCGCCCAGTTCTTCTATGCAGCGCCCAAGAATGGCGTTGTCTTCTTCGGTTATTTTTTCCATATCAAGAAAAATATTTTTAAAAACAAAATAGTATTTTCTTATTTCCTTAAAGTTTTCCGCCAATGTTAGTTTTTCTATAGTGTCCCTAAGGCCAAGATAATATTTTTCCAGTTTTTTTTCGCCTTTTCCCGAATTTTTAAAAGCTTCTTTCCAAATATCAACAGCATCTTTCCCTTCACCGTAACCAGAAACACAGTTGTATTTGATCCCAAAGCCGATTAAGGCTTTGTTGGCGTCCCTGTCTTTCCAGGGAATATGATCATTAAGGACAAGGGCTTTGACTGCGGTAAACGAAAACCTGTTGGCCTGGCAGTCTTTCGCCAGACTAAAGAATCTGCCTGCCCCTGTTTCGCCCAGGGCTTTTCCCGCCCTAAAAACAGCGGGGATTTGGTAAAGCTTGAATTGCCGTAAAAGCCCGTGTTCCATGTTTTCGAGGTCCGGGACGCTTATGGCCATATCTTCAAAAGGGACAGCTTCTTCAAAATGAAGCCGCCGGATTTCCAGAGCGGCGCTCCGCAGTTCTTCACGGACCGATTGGTATTTGTAGAGTACGGGTTTTTCCGTTTCAAGATTTTCCAGGCAAATGCGTGAAAATGCGGGCTCCTTTAAAAGTTCATCGTACTCGGCAAAATCTTCCATAAGCTCGGGAAAAAAAATGATGTACCTCACGTCACTCTTTTTTATGTCAATTTTTTCCCACGAAGGCTCAAAAAGATTTTTGGCCTTAAGAAATTTTACGTATTCTTTGGCGGCAGTAATATAATCCCTGTCCTCCGGGTCGTCGGGAAGGGAGGCCTTTAGTTTTTTTAGTGTTTGCCAATGCTTAAGAGCGGGGAGGGCTTTGGCGATGGAAGCTGAAAAAATATTTCCCCTGTCCGCATATTGAGGCGGTATAATAGAAAGAAACGGATAGCCTTCCGCTTTGGGAAGGGAAGCGGCGGCGTACATGGCGTTTTTTTGAGCCAAAAATTCGGCAAAAAGCCGCCGGGTAACGGACGAAACAGGTACACGTTCCCTCTCTTCCCTCAAAATAACTTCTTCCTTAAATTCGTCCCAGGAGATAAAACGCTTCCCCGCGACAGACCCGGCGATTCCCAGCACGCAGATCTTCCTCCCCCATCGTTCCGATGCTATTTTGGAAGGGAACACAAAATGGACATTTTGCTCATTTATATGTTTTTTGATAGTTTCGATGACAATATTCATGTCAACTCCGTTTAAACATTATTGAAGGTTTTCTTAGTTTATGCTATTATGGAATAATGTGAAAGTAAAGTTTTTAGGGAACAGGTACACTGTGTTCTCTTCCAAGGAGTATCGCTTATGGCGGTCAGTACATTCAAACGGGGTTTGAAACTCAATCCCCGAAAGCACGCGACAGAAGGTTCGCCTGTCGAATTGGTTCCCATGCCAAAGCAGGTGGTCATCCCCATAAACCAGCATTTTGGCGCGCCAAACAAATGTATCGTTAATGTGGGGGATCGTGTAAGACGGGGCCAGTTGATTACCGAAGCATTGGCGCCGGGGCCGATGACCGTGCCGGTTCACGCTTCGGTAAACGGGGTGGTTAAAAAGATTGAGCCCCGAACCCAGTCCAATAACAACGAGGGGCTTTGCGTCATTGTCGAGACAGATCCTGCCGGAGGCGAGGCGGACCCGCTTTA
>JAIRLQ010000156.1 GCA_031259345.1 Treponema sp. | reverse complement strand
GGCTGTAGGCGTCGGCGATGGTTTTCGCGTAGGCGCTGTCGTTTTTCGCGATGTCGCCCACAGCGGCGGTGAATTTATCCACAATTACTTTGTCGGTACCTTTCGGGAAGGCGAAAAAGTAATAGCTGGGAAACACCACATTGTAACCCTGGGAAATACAGGTGGGAATATCGGGAACCAGCTTGGGCTGGGTATCCGATGGAATCCCCAGGGCAACAAAATCGCCTGAGGCGACATAGTCCTTGATGGAACCGTATGCGTTGATGATGATGTCCACATGGCCGCCCAGAAGCGCGACGATGCGCCCACCCGAATCGCCGGCATCCACGATGTTGGCATTCACCCCGATATTTTTCAACATCAGGGCGACAATCTGGGTCGTGGCTCCCGTATTGGCGGCCATCCGCAGCCTGCCGGGATTCGCGGCGGTATAATTCACCAGTTCCTTCAGGTTTTTTACCCCCAACTCCTTACGTACGCAAATCACAAGCCCTGGATTTTCGCCTGCGACACAGCTCATTTCAAATGCCTCCAGCCCAAAGTCAATGGCCCCGGAAAGCTCGTTGGTAAGGAACGCGGAGGAACCAAAGAACACACTATACCCGTCCGGGGACACATCCTTGGCTTTGCGGGCCCCTGTGGCCCCGCCGTTGCCCTCAGTAGAGACGATTACCACATCGACCCCCAGGGCTTTCTTCAACCCTTCGGTGTAAGAGCGGGCGTTGAAGTCTGTATCGCCGCCGGGGGCAAAGGGGCAAATAATCTGTATGGCTTTTTTTGGCCATTCAGAACCGGAGCCGGCATCCTGCTGGCCGTTTGCCATGGCAGTACCGCATAGGAGAACCGTAAAAAGTCCCGCCATAAGAATTTTTTTTGCTTTCATAACATAAGCCTCCTCAAAAAATAATATGTTTCGGTTTTTAAACAAACCGTAAACACTGTTGCCCCATCAAAAACAACAAGGCCGTACCCCGCCTTAAGCAAATTCTCCGCCATGGGTTCCCCATGATACAGCCCCGATAAAACTGATTTTTATATTTTCCTCAAATGTCACTGATTCATTATGTTGGGTAAAAATGTTGATAATACAGGTACAAACGCAAATATAAAAGCGCATAAAATTTCCTTAGTCCCGCTTTTCAAAAACGTGCCGTACCGCGGCGTGAGCGTTGAGCCAGTCCCAATCGTAGGTAACGCCAAGCCCCGGACCGTCCGGGATGGAAACGCACCCGTCCTGATCTATGGATGTAAGTTCGTCCTCGTATCCGTCAGCGTAACAGGGAGGCATAATGTTTGGAAGCTTTGGTCCGACTTCGGCAAGTTCATAGTAATTGGTATTCCGTACCGCGCCGGCAACCTGGCGGTGCGCGGGCCCACAGGCGTGTATCTCAACGTCCAGACCAAAGGCTTCCGCCATACGAGCGGTCTTGATGGCGCCGGTAATACCCATGTCATATTCAGGATCAGCCCTTACGAAATCGGTCCCCCCGGCCATGATAAAAGCACACTTTTCTTCCAGGGAACGAACATGCTCGGTGATAAGAAGCGGCGTTTTTATCATGGAACGCAGTTTTTTGTGGGCAAAGGCGGAAACTGAGTTGTCCCGGTAGGGATCTTCGTACCAGAAGAAACCCGCGTCATCACAGGCCTTGCCCACATACAAGGCATCCGCAAAGGTTTGCAAATCCGAAGCGCCGTCGTACATCAAGACAAGCCTGTCCCCCGCCTTTTTTCCCAGGGCTCTGATCAGGGCGGCTTCTACTTTGGCATCGCCGTCAAACCAGCCGTGATGTTTAAACGCCTTAAAGCCCAGGGCATGACACTGTTCGGCAAAATCGGTAAAAGCTTCAATGCTGTCCAGCATACCGGAATGATCCCCGTGGTAGGAGCTGGCGTAAGCGGGGATCTTGTCCCTGAAGCGTCCAATCATGGCAGAAACGGATTTTCCGCACTGCTTACCGGCGAGGTCCCATAGGGCAATATCTACCGGCCCTTGTCCCATGTGATCCATGTGGCAGAGCCTGCGTTTCCATTCATTATAAAACCATTCCCGGTTGTCCGAATCCCGTCCCGGAAGATCCCCTACAAGCTGAAGCGTCTGGGCCAGGGCCGGACGGGTGGCGCCCCAGAGAGCCACATATTCTCCTCTGGAACCGTCCTCACATTCAATAACCACGGCATATTTTGATAAAGATATTTCACCGCCTTTTAAGTAACCGATATGGTTATGCGCATTGTTGAATCCGGCGCCCATATCTTTCATTTTATAGGTAAACTCAATTACTTCGACTTTCTTTATTATTGCCATTTTAATGTCCTCATATTACTATTTAAAGCAAAAACCGTGCCAAGGTGTTTCAGGTTCATTTCATGGTGAATTACCGTATAATATTTGAATATTTTGGACATTTAAGGTATTTTGACAAAATACTCGTTTAAATATTTTAACCCGCGTTTAAAATTCTTCATTTTTGTTCAATAAAATAAACAAAATTGACAGACCTCAATAGACTGAGGGAAATTGATGTGGTATTGTATAAGGGCTATGCAGAAGATACTGCTGCTTGCCCAAGGTGAACATATAGCCGCGTATGCCGAAAAGCTGCGGAAAACGTTGCCGTTTCCGGACGAGATGGAAGTTCAGATAGCCCACATGGAAGACGCGGTCAGGATTGGACGCGTCTATGAGGGAACAGACACGGCGGTCATTATCGCCCGGGGTACTACGGCGGACCTGCTGCGGGAATCGGGTATTTCCATTCCCGTTGTGGAGATTCCTGTAAGCGACGAGGAGATCATCTACAGCGTCAACAAAGCGCGGAAAATAGCCGGGAAAGACGGGCTTATCGGTTTTTTGGGATTTAAAAATGTTATCGCATCGGTACAGTGTTTTCTGGAAGCCATTTCCATCAAGATCAGGCTGTACGAAATACATACAACCCAGGATACTTTGGAGCAGATTGAACACGCCATGAAAGATGGGGTCTCGGTGCTGATTTCGGGAGTACGCAGCATTGAGATGATCAAACAGCGGGGCATAAAAGCGGTATTGATGCCTTCTTCCTACAACTCCGTTTTGAAAGCCTACCAGCAGGCAAAGCAAATTATCTATGCCCTGGCCCTGGAAAAGAAAAAAAATGAAGAAACCATAATAATTTTTAATTCCGTCTCCGATGCCATCCTGAGTATAGACCGGGACGGCAAAATAACCATGGCAAATAAGCTCACCTCTCTCATTTTTGGACAAAAGGGCGAATCCCTTACGGGGCTGCATATCAGCGCGGTTTTTTCCCTTCGTGAGCAGGAAAGTATTTTCAGAGTGCTGGAAACCGGCGAAGAACTCTTGGGAAGTGTCCTGGAGCGGCAGAACCGTAACTATGCTATGCGCATCGTCCCCATTGTAATAGAAAAAACGCAGGAGGGCGCGGTGATTACCCTGCAGGATATCACTTCGCTCCAGCAGATGGAGACCAATGTCAGACGAAGACTTTCCCAGAAGCAAGGCAACATGGCGAATTATGTCTTTTCCGATATCCGTTACGAATCGCCCCAGATGAAAGAGGCGGTGGAGATGGCCCGCCGCTTCGCGCGGCTTCAATCCAATGTACTTTTAATCGGCGAAACAGGGACGGGCAAGGAGTTGTTCGCCCAGAGCATACACAACGCCAGCCCTCGCACGGACAGTCCCTTTGTGGCGTTTAACTGCGGCGCCATTCACGGGGAGCTGATGGAGAGCGAGCTCTTTGGCTACGAGGAGGGTGCTTTTACGGGAGCGAAGAAAGGCGGGAAGATGGGGCTCTTTGAACTAGCCCACGGCGGTACGCTTTTTCTGGACGAAATTTCTGAAATGAAAAAGAGCGGGCAGGTTATGCTGCTGCGGGCTTTGCAGGAAAGGCAGATTCGGCGGATAGGCGGCAGGACAAATATCCCGGTGGATCTTAGAGTTATTGCCGCCTGTAATGTAAACCTCTATGATCAGGTACAGAAGAACAATTTTCGCAAAGATCTTTATTACCGCCTAAGCGTCCTAATCCTGAAAATTCCACCCCTGCGGAGTCGAACAGATGACATCTCCCTGCTGGCCCGTTTTTTTATTGACGAGTATAACCGGCAATTTGGCCGGAACCTTGTTCTTTCGGCCAGCGCCCTGCGTGAAATGGAAGCCTTCCACTGGGACGGCAATATACGGCAGCTAAAAAATTTTTGCGAACGTATCAGCGTCATTGCCGACAATCCCGAAATAGACGGAAACCTTATCCGCCAGGAGCTCAACAACAGCTACTGGTTTGAGCAAAAGGACACGGAACATCCGCCGCCGCAAAAAGAAACGGCCGTGCCCGAGGCGGTGTCCATTAAAGGCCGGATTTACGCCAGGGACGACTTGCTGCGGCTGCTTAAAAAAAACGGAGAGAATCGGGAGGCCTGCGCCAGGGAACTTCGGATCAGCAGGACCACTTTCTGGAAATATCTGAAAATAGTGGGCATTTGAATGCCTGTTTTTACATTTTCCCTTATTATAGTGGTATACCACCGCCTCGGGCTGCGTGTTTTTTTTCATGAGGTATTGTAGGGCGGCAAAATTCCCCCGTCATGGAAGCGCCGTAGTTAATGGCAGCAATTCCGGTTTCAAAACAACCGCAAGAGCACGCCTGCGCGGGCACTACACGGACAGATCAGCGTGTTTAGTCCAATTAAACGGCCAGGCTTCTCACGCGCCAATGGGTACTGTCCCCAGGGCTTACGCTTTACCGGTATTCCTCCCAAGCCTTAATCTCCAGCGTCGCAAACCCGGAAGTTTTGCCGCCGGAAGCGGCCCTTTTCCCCGCGTCAACAAGAGCGTCGATAAATTCCCGCGCTGCCCAGCCCCAGTGGTTTGGAACCGGCCGCGCCGTAGGTCATGTACAGGGGTACGGCGTGGTCATATGCCAGGGAGAATATAGAGGCCGGCCGCTGGATACACGAGGCTATGCTGGATCTGTCGGCCCCGCCGGAACCTGGCGCCCTCCATCCCGACGGCGGGCCTGCCCCTCTCCTGCCCGAGACTGAGAAGGCATTTTTCGAGGGTTATGCCTATACCCGGGAAAAGGACGGTTATGGCGGTGCCCGCAACATCCTCGCCATTCATGCCACAGTCCAGTACGTCGCGGGGGTTCTCAATACGGCACTGCGCCGGATAAAGACCGAACTCCTTCCCCAATTTCCCAATGTTGACGATGTGATTGCGGCGAACCATACCTATGGCTGTAGCGTTGCCATCGTATCTGTCAATTCTCCCCCTATTAGAGAGAGATGTTCCAAGGAAGGAGGGCAATCCAATCATCAGGGGAAACGGCGTAAGGAATGCGCTCTCGGTGATGATAAACGAGGGGAAGTTTTCATTTCGGCTTCTGAAGGGGACCAGGACGTTCAAGGTGTTTCCGTCCTTATCCTCAACCAGAATGTCCGCTAAGATCCGTTCACCTCCGGGCGGCGGATCTTGCAGCGTAACCATGACGACCTCTCCATCCTTGATCTCGCCGACCTCTTGGGGGGGATCGAAGATCAGGGACGATACCGTTAGAGCCTGTTCAAAATCTTTTCAGCAACAGGGATATAAACGCCAGAATCGTCATTTGTAACGAGTTGTGGAGTTTGCGTTCGCAGTTTTTCCAAAGGCGGCGGTATTTTTCCAGCCA
>JAIRLQ010000103.1 GCA_031259345.1 Treponema sp. | reverse complement strand
CTACGCCTGCTGCCGGGTTAGATCTGTTCCCTCCAATGGCCCCGGACTGCCACTCGACTTTACCGTCCACAATTTTAAAACGCTTGGCAAGGCTGAAACGGAAAGGAAACTGTGGTATGGTAAAGCGGAAACCGCCGCCAAAACTAAAACGCATAAAGAAGGAATTGCGCCCCATCTCCGAGCCGTCATTTTCGGAAAATTCATTAAAGAATGCCCAGGGTGTTCTCCTAACCCCCGCGGCGTCAAAGAAAAAATCCCAGGCAAGGATTCCGGGCGCAAGAGGGATACGGAGTTCCATCCAGTTTTCCCACAGGGCATTGCCTTTGACATCGTATTCGCCCGACCAGCCCCGTCCTATAAACATGCCGTCAACCGCAAGCTGATTGGCTTCTTCTATTTCGGGATAATCCCTGAAGGGTTGGCGGAAAACAAAGGACAGCCCCGAATGTATGCCAAAAACCATTTTAAAATGCCAGTTGTCTGTTACCGCAATATCAAAAAGCGTGGCAAACCATTCGAGCTTGGTATCGCTTCTGACATAATGTTCTTCTTCCAGGGCAAGAATACCGTACAAACCCAAGCGCTCTGTGGCATAATAGCCCCTGGAAGGATCGTAATAAATATCACGCTGATCCAAGGAAAGGCTGGTCCAGACTGAGTTTGCCGGCGTCCAGGTATTGTTCTGCCTTCTTAAAACAGGATCAAAGGGCCGGTGCAGATCCGAATCGTAGACGCTTCTGACTATCCCCAGGCGGATCCCTCCCGACAGGGTCAGGTTGCCCAAAAAAGTAGACCAGCGGTAACCGGAAGAAATGCCCAAAGAAAGACGCCATTGATCATAAGGCATAAGAAATTCGTCCGGCGGCACTTTCCCGGCATTAACATAATCGTCGTAAGAATCAAAACCGTCGGGATACGCGTAATCCGAATCGGAATCGTCATTGTAAAAATACGGCGGCTGATTGTCATTTGCGGCATAGCGGTTTGTATGCTGGAGCGTTAAATCAAAACTTCCGGAAAGCGGGGTGCCGAAGATCCAGCGCTGGGTATATTGCAGCGAAACGCTTTGCGTATCCGGCGAGGCATTAAGTTCCGCGCCTATCTGGTTGCCGGAACCCCGGAAATTCCTGTCATTCCACTGTATCATCCCCGATACCGGAAAGGCGTCCGGGTCGGAAGTCCCCGAAAAAGTAAGCCCGAATTGTATGTCCGTAGTCGGCTGTTCCTCTACATTGATAATAAAATCCATAAGTGAATCCGCGCTCCCCTGGGGAGTATCGGGAATAACCTGGGAGAAATACTGAAGGTTATACAGGTTCCGCAGCCCGTCCATAACCTTTGTCTTGGAAAAAACATCCCCCGGCTCCAGCGGAATTTCCCTTAGTATTACTTCGTCTTTTGTCTTTTCATTCCCCCGTACAATGATATTTTCGATATGGGCGCGGCCACGTTCTACAATCATGATACTGTAGGAAAGTACGCCGTTTTCGGTATCCCGCAGGGGCTCCGGATTTATGGTATTAAAAAAATATCCGTTTTCAAAGTAAAGATCCGAAATCCTAAGAATGTCCGCCTGTATTTTTCTGTCCGACACTACATCGCCTGTCTTGGAAAACACAAGGGCATCAAGCTGTTCTGTGGTAAAGATTTTATTCCCGTCAAAACTGATTCCGCCAAAAGTATAGACAGGGCCCTCGTAGATACGGAAGGTAATGGCCATAAGGTTATTGCCCTTTTCATCCTTTCTTAATTCACGGGCAGTGTCTATAACTTCCGCGTCTATATAACCCCTGTCCCTGTAATACTGGGTAAGGGCCTGGCGGTCCGCGATTAATTTTGATTCCTGAAAAGCCCCATCGTTGATAATGCCTTTGGTTTTAAGGGAAAGCTGCCTTTGAAGGGTACGGGAAGAAAAAACCGTGTTCCCCTCAAAGCGGAATTCTTCTATGGTGATTTTTTCACCCTCGTTAATAAAAAACGTAACAACGATGGAACCGTTTGGCCCGCTCGTCATTTCGGAGCTTACGCTTACATCGGGATACCCCGATTCCAGGTATTTATTTTTAAGGGCAATTTCGTCAACCCTAAGTTTAACCTGGGTGGCTACTTCGGAAACTTTGAGGGTAACGGTATCCAGAAGGTCACTACGCCTAAGACCCGTGTTCCCCTCGAAATTGATCCGGGAGATTACCGGCATTTCCGTAACAGTAAAACGGATGATAACTTCGTTCCCCAGCATATCGGCCCTGACGGCTGTAGGCTCAATGGTCCTGAAGTAGTCCAGGGCATAAAGTCTTCCAAGGATTTCATAATATGTTTCATCTGTGAAGGGCTGACCCAAAAAAGGCGACATGATGCCTTCAAGTTCCGAGGCGCTGACATTTCGAAGGCCCTCGAACACAATGTTCTTGATGGGCTTCCCCTGATACCAATCATCAGCGGGGCCGCCCGTTTCCTGGGCAAAGATAAAAATTGGCAATAGAACTATAAGAATGGTTAATAAACCTACGCGCGTGGATATACCCATAATAAAGAACTATACAGGATTTTGAAAAAAAAAGTAACTGGTATCCGGCAGTTTTACATTTAACCGCATGGCCGAATATGAGGGCCTCTGTGGTAAGTATAAATTACCGATTGACGCAATTATATCAAATATATCTATTTTGGCCATCCTGCGTTGTCTTGATAATAGTATCAATGTACAGTACCTTCGCACGTTAGTCCTTAAAAAGATCTGCGCCATGTTAAAGTAAACGAAATATCATCAATAAACCAGTTTTCGGGATGCATGGGTACAATGTTCATCTGAATATTGAAAAGCGGATTTTTCATTTCCAGCCCTATATCGGGCTCCAGGTTCATACCGCCGAATTCCTGTTTGTTTTTATCATAACGAAAAGTAAAAAGGGACTGTAAAAAAATATCCGAGCCTATGTATTTGCCAAAGAATATTGTGGTATTATCAAAATAGTTGCCTGCCCTGGTACGGCTGCGTTCATTATCGTCGTTGGTCCCGCCCGATGAAGCGCTGTCATTCCAGCCGACGGCCTGAAAAACAACATTTTGCAGTACCTGGGTACGCACAGAGAACATGTCCAGATTTAAAAAATTACGTACTTCCCGCTGGAGCCGCCGCATTACCGTAAATTGGGTAAAAGCGTCCGCGGCTACGCCTATCATAATATTTCTGGTTGCGGGATTCGCGGAAGCGCCCTGGGGGTTTTGCCCCAAAATGGAAAAAATTTCCAACTGTGAAAGCGGCGGATTTGATTCAAAGCGGGGCACAAAAGACATAAGGGGCGCGTTTTCTATGATCATCGAAATGGTAACCGGCCCGTCTTCGCTTTGATCCCTTATTTCCGCCCGGGCTGTAATACGAGGATCAAATTCAGTCTCGGTTTCGTTAAAGAAAAGGGTTCCTTCCCGAATGTAAAAATTACGATCAAGGTAAAATATTTCGCCGCTTCTCATGCGCACATCCCCTTCCAGGCTAAAGCGCCGGGATGTTTCATCGCTTGAAACATGTATACTTGTCCCAAGGTCGGTATATGCCTGGAGCACAGGCAATTCAAAACTGGGCCAAAAGAATTCCACACGCTTTCCGGTTCTTATCGTAAGATCCACAATCGCGGAAACTTTCGAATCCGTATCCCAGGTATTAATGTCGGTGGACGCTAATTCGGCGCCGTCAATGCTTATTTCGGTATTATGCCCGGTAAGATCTCCGGAAGCGGTAAAAATCAAATCTTCCATTGATAATTTTAAAAAACCGGAAGCAGAGCCCCGGGCAAGGAGGCCGGATATGTCAAAGCCAAAGGGTATGGGATCTTCGGGGCTCACGTTGATGTCAATATTAAAAATATTTGGAACCCATCTGTCAAAGCGGAACCATGCGGACACTATGGCGGAGCCGCTCCCCACTGTCGCGTTTGCCGGGCCAAAGGACATTTCACTGCCTTCCAGAAGAATGGTAACCGGTTCAGGACGTACGTCTTCGCTTATATATTCGGGAACCTGCATTTTGATGCTGGTTCCTTGTGCCGTTCCAAAAAACTCCGGGTCCCGCAAGGGGCCCGCGATACGCAGGGAAGCGGAAACAATGCCCCCGGAAAAGCCTACATGCTCGTTGGGGGGAACAAAGCGCCACAGCGCGCCAAGGTCAACGTACAGATCCGACACCTGGGCGTCTATGTTTCCGCTGCCGATAAAACCGATAAAAGAACCCCTTATGGGAGACGGGCTTGAAAAGGCCGCGTAAAAATCCCCACCCTTACCCTCCGGGGTATACCTAAAGCGGATCATATTCCTGGGGCCACCTGATAAAGCCAACTGCCGGCCTTCTCCTGTTTCCACACAGGAAAATAAAAAATTGAAAGGCTCTTCGGTTTCAAGGGTGTCATATCGTGCCGTATCCATAGTTACAGTACCCGAAACAGAATCAAGAATTTTGCTCAGATCCAGCCAAGTGTCCAGGGGATCAAAAGCGGCGTCCCCCCTCATGGAAATATCAACGCCCCTTCCGGCCGCGGCTCCGTGAATTTCAAGATTGAGTTTTGCCAGCCCCTTCTGCCTGTCAATCTCCAGGAACGGAGCGCTAAGTTCCAGGGCGCCGTAATCAAGCTTTACATCCCTTACAAGTATTCCGTTGGGGTCAAGGGAAGCCTCCGCGGAAAATTTTGCGTTTATATCGTTTAATTTAAAAGCAAGTGATTTAAGAGACGCTTCACCTTTAAAATCTTCTATCGAATTCCAGTCCAGGCTAAAGGCCCCGGACGCCGCGGCGTCTTTTATCTCTCTGGTAACCCTTGCAAGCTGCATCCCCTCTCCGGAAAGATTTACCAAAAGCCGCCCATCCGCGTAAGAACCGTTTAGGTTATAACGTTCTTTACCCTGCGAGTCCATGATGCCTGCGGAAACTATAAAATTTCTGTAACCCGGTTCCCAGGAAAAAGTAACCCTTCCGGAGAGGGCGCCCAGGCCGTCATCATAATAAATATCCGGAATGCTGCCGCCTGTCTGGTCGGCATATCCCGAAAGGCGCAGCATGGCCAGCGAAGAACCGGGGGCGTCAATATCCCTTATCTCAAAGCTGTCCAGTTCTACATACCAGAATTCCGGGGAATCATAGCGAAGGGAAAGCATAAAACTTAAAAGGGCATTCCCTTCCTTTCCTGGAATGGGGATGCCCTCCCCCTGAGCATAGCCCGACCAGGAACCCATGCC
>JAIRLQ010000083.1 GCA_031259345.1 Treponema sp. | reverse complement strand
CGCGATAACCGGCGCTAACGGTAGCGTAAGCTACCTCTTCCCTATCCTCTTTGTTACGGTAGCCTGCGGCGCGGTTTCCGGCTTTCACAGCCTGGTAGCCTCCGGCACGGCCTCTAAACAGATCGATAATGAGCGGCACATGCTCCCCATAGGTTTTGGTTCCATGCTGGTAGAAAGCCTTTTGGCAGTCCTGGCGTTAATCACCGTAGGCGCAATCACCGTAAACGGCAAACTGCCCCAGGGTATTGTAACGCCGCCCCAGATTTTTGCCTCCGCGGTTGCGGGTTTTCTTACCAGGCTCGGGCTGCCCGAAAATATCATCTTTACCCTTATTACCCTTTCGGTAAGCGCCTTTGCCCTTACTTCGCTGGACTCTGTGGCCCGGGTTGGAAGGCTCGCCTTCCAGGAGCTTTTTACCGAGGGCGGCGATAAAGCGCCCAATGTGGTTTTTAAATTCTTTTCCAATAAATATGTCGCCACAATCGCAACTCTGATTGTCGGCTACCTTTTGGCGATTTTGGGTTATGCCAATATCTGGCCCCTTTTCGGTTCAGCAAACCAGCTTCTTGCGGCGCTGGCCCTTATCTCCTGCTCGGTGTTTCTTAAAAAGACAAAACGCCAGGGCTGGATGCTTTGGGCGCCCATGTTCATTATGCTGGCGGTAACTTTTACCGCCCTGGTGTTTACCATCAAGGCGAAAGGGACGCTGCTTTTTACAGGCGCTTTTGATTTTGGCAGGGACTTTTTGCAGTTGGTATTCGCCATCCTTCTTCTGGGCCTGGGCATTATGGTCGCCTTCCAGGGCGTGGGGCGCCTGGCCGAAAAGGACAGCGCCGGCATGTCAAAAAAAGAAGACGCCGCGGCTTAAGGATGTTTACCACAATTGTAGAGCCCAGGTTTGGGGATGTTGACGGCCTGGGCCACATTAACAATACAACCCCCGCAATATGGTTCGAAGAAGCGCGAAACCCTGTTTTCAGGCTTTTTTCCCCAAACCTGGAAATTTCCGCCGAATCCTGGCGGCTTATCATGGCTCATACGGATTTCGATTTTGTTGATGAACTTTTTTATCCCAACAAAGTCGAAGTCCGTACTTTTGTCAGCAAAATCGGAAACAAATCTTTTACGGTCTTACACGAAGCATGGCAGGACGGAAGGCTTTGCGTAAAAGGCAGCGCGGTTATGGTTTATTACGATTTTGCAAAAAAGAAAAGCGAGCCTATCCCCGAAGAAATTAAAAAATCTTTGGCGGAACATTGTTTTGTTTAAAGCCCCAAAACAACCCCGGTAATTCCCGCGGCGGCGATATAAACTACCGGGTGTTTTTTAAATTTATAAATTAATACAAAAATAATTATAAAAAGCGCCGCTTCTTTCCATCGGATGGCATTGTACCAAATTGGGGCGGCGGCGTTGTAAAGGGAAAGGGTTATGGCGCCAAAGCCCGCCGCCGAAAGCAGCCCGGCAGCCGCGGGGCGGAATCCCGCAAAAAGGCTTTTTACAACACGGCTTTCCTTAAACGATTTTAACATCCGGGCAATTATTATAATTATAATTATCGAAGGGCTTGTAAGGGCAAAGGCGGCGGCGAAACTGCCCGGAATGCCCGCGGGAAGGAAGCCTGCGTAGGATGCCAAATTTACCCCGATAGCCCCGGGCAAAGACTGGGCTACGGCCAGCATGTTCCCGATGGATTCCCTGGTAAGCCAGGCGGGATATTTATCCGCCAGCTCAAAAAGGAAGGGCAGCGTGGCGAGGCCGCCGCCAATGGCAAAAAGCCCAATCCGGGCAAAGGTAAACCAAAGAAAAAGCAGCTTCACTTTTTGCCCTCCCTTTCAGGCGGCGGCGTTTCGATTTTGCCGGGGCGGTAAAGCGCCAAAGCGACAAGCCCCGCGCCCAAAACTATCAGCATAGGCGAGGCCTTAAAAAATACCGAAAGTACAAAGGCCGCAATATAAAGGATGACAGCCTTATAATCTTTAAAAACACCTTTGACCAGTTTTATTACAGTGTCCAAAATAAGGGCGCCCACGGCGATGCGGATACCCGCAAAGGCATGCTGCACTAAAGCCAGGCTTGCGAAATTTTGGATAAAAACCGCGACTGCCGTAACAAGAGTTACGCCGGGAAGCACAAAACCCAGGGTTGCCAAAACGCCCCCCAGGGGGCCCTTTTGCTTATAGCCCACAAAGGTAGAAAGGTTTACCGCGATAAGCCCCGGAGTAATTTGGGCAATGGTGTAATAGTCCATTACCTCGTCCATGGTAACCCAGCCTTTCCGCCTTATAAGCTCCCGTTCCACTACCGGGATCATTGCGTAGCCGCCGCCAAAGGTAAATATACCAAGACGCAGAAAGACTAAAAATATTTCAACGTAGAGTTTCAAGATTTTTGGGAACCTGTCTCCTCAATTTTTAAATGAAGTTCCTTAAGCTGAACATCGCTTACCATGTTGGGGCTGTCGTCCAGAAGGCTTTGGGCAAAAGAATTTTTGGGAAAGGCGATTACTTCTTTAATAGAAGTTTCCCCCGCCATAAGCATTACCAGGCGGTCAAGACCGGGGGCTATGCCGCCGTGGGGGGGGGCGCCGTACTTAAAAGCTTCGGTAAGAAAACCGAACTTTGCTTCCGCTTCGGCGGGGTCAAAACCCACAATGCTAAAAATCCGTTTTTGCAGATGGGGATCGTGGATACGGATGGAACCCGATGCAAGTTCGAAGCCGTTAAGCACCAGATCGTAAAGGTCGCCTTTTACCGAACCGGGATCGCTTTCCAGGGTTTCGTGATATTTTTCCTGGGGGTAACTGAACATGTGGTGCGCCGCTTCCCAGCGCTTTTCTTCTTCGTTAAATTCAAAGAGGGGGAAGTCCACAATCCAGGCAAAAGCGAATTTTGCGGGATCGCAAAAGCCCAGTTCTTTTCCAAGGCGGGAACGCAGCGCCCCCAAAGCGGTATTGGCGATTTTCCGCTTTGCGTCGGCCACAATCAAAACAAGATCGCCCGCTTTTGCGCCAAGGCTTTTTAGTATATCCGCCGCCTGTTCGGTAAAAAACCTGGACACCCCGCCCTCAAGGCCGTTTTCGGCGTTCACTTTCATCCAGGCCATGCCCCGGGCCTTGTAGATTTTTGCGTGGGCTTCCAGCTCTTCAATTTGTTTGCGTGAGTAAGAAAGGGCTTCGCCGTTTTGGGCCTTGCCCGGTACAAGCAAAGCTTTAACCGCCCCGCCCGAGGCAAGGGCGCCTTTAAAGGCCTCGAAGCCGGCTTTTTCGACAAAAGGGGAAAAATCCCGCAGGGGCATTTCAAAACGAAGGTCGGGCTTGTCGGTGCCGTAAATTTCCATTGACTCATCATACGTAAGGCGCCTGAATTGGACGGGCAGCTCCAGATTCAGGGTTTTTTTAAAGATGTGCCCCATCATGCCTTCGGTAAGGGCAAGCACATCATCCCGTCCCACAAAAGACATTTCAATATCAATCTGGGTAAACTCGGGCTGCCTGTCGCCCCGGGCATCTTCGTCCCGGTAACAGCGGGCAATCTGGAAATATTTGTCAAAGCCCCCCACCATAAGGATCTGTTTGTAAAGTTGGGGCGACTGGGGAAGGGCGTAAAACTTTCCCGGATAAAGCCGTGATGGCACCAGGTAGTCCCGGGCGCCTTCCGGGGTGGAACGGATAAACGTAGGGGTTTCAATTTCGTAAAAACCAAGACCTGTTAAATATTCACGCACCGCAAAAGACACATCACTTCGCAGGCGTATTTTTTTCTGCATTGAAGCCGAGCGCAAATCCAGGTAACGGTATTTTAGGCGCAGTTCTTCTTTGGCGCCCGATTCCTCATCAATCTGAAAAGGCAGAACTTCACACCGGTTTAGAATTACAATTTTGTCTGCGGCTACCTCAATTTCGCCTGTGGGCATATCGCTGTTAATCATAGTGTCCGGCCGCAGGCGGAC
>JAIRLQ010000022.1 GCA_031259345.1 Treponema sp. | reverse complement strand
GATCGCTTTTTTGTATTTGTCATTTTACGCTGCCTCATTAAAAAGATTACTTGACGCTATTTCCAGGATAAGCTCCTGTGAGAACTGCTCACGCTGCAGTTCCCCGCAGATTTTTCCGTTACTCATCACCATGATTCTATTCGACATGCCGATAAGTTCGGGCATTTCACTCGAAATCATGATGATACTTTTGCCCTCTTCTACCAAGTGACACATTAAATGATAGATCTCCTGTTTTGCTCCGACATCAATACCGCGGGTCGGTTCATCAAAGATAAAGATATTGCAATTAGTTGCCAGGAGCTTTGCCAATACGACTTTTTGCTGGTTCCCACCGGAAAGATTTGCTATTATCTGCTCTGCGCTCGGTGTTTTAATATTGAGATTGCCGATTAATGTATTGACCGCTGTACGTTCCAAGCGCCTGTTTATTACGCTGTTCCTGGCATACTGGTTAAGCGAACTGATAACGATATTCTCTTTTACCGATAACCCCGAAACGACACCCTGGCTTTTTCTGTTTTCCGGTATCAGGCCGATACCGTTCTTTAGGGCGCCCTGCGGGGAACCTGGTTCATATAGGCCGACCAAATAAAACATCTCGCCGGACAATTTTTTGTCAGCCCCAAAAATAATACGCGCCAGTTCCGTTCTTCCCGCCCCGACCAGGCCTCCGAAACCAAGAATTTCACATTCCCTCAATTCAAAGCTGGCATCTTTGACCCATTGATTGGTTAGATTTTTTGCCTGGAAGATAACGTTACCGGGTTTTTTGTCCGGTTTTGGAAAATCATCGGCTAATTCCCGGCCTACCATATAAGAAATCAGCTGTTTGCGGTTGATAGTCTTTACATCATTGGTAGATACGTATTTTCCATCGCACAAAACCGTTACCCGGTCGCAGATTTCAAACACTTCTTCAAGTCTGTGTGAAATAAAAACAATCGTTGTGTTGTTTTCTTTGAGTTTCTTGATAATATCAAAAAATATTTGAGTTTCTTTTACTGTTAACGGCGCCGTCGGCTCGTCCATTATAATGAACTTTGAATGCTGCGATACAGCCTTCATAATTTCGACTATTTCCTGGTAAGCGACGCCGAGGTCGCAAATACGGGTGTTAATATCAATCGTAATACCCATGCTCTCGCAAAGTTCCTGAGCTCCCTTATTCATGGCTTTGATATCACGGATACCGTGTTTTTGTATTTCCCTGCCAAGGTAAATATTCTCGGCGACCGACAAATACGGGACCAGGCTGAATTCCTGATAAATAACCGTAATGCCCAAATTCATCGCTTGGCGAGGTTCAAGTTTGGTATATTCCTGACCTTCAAAAATGATAGAACCGGATGTAGGTTCATTGGCTCCGGTGAGCAATTTAATCAGCGTCGATTTACCTGCCCCGTTTTCGCCGCAAATAGCGTGGACTTCACCGCGTTTGATCGACAGCGATACGTCATGCAGCGCTTTAACGCCCGCAAAATACTTGGAAAGATGCTTTGCCTGAAGGATATAATCTTCCATCAAAAACTCCACAAAAAAAGCCGCGGATTTCGTATCCATAAGGATAAAATCCGTGGCTTTTTTAAAGCGTTTACTTAATCTCTACAGGTTTGTACTTGCCGCTCAAGAGATCAGCGGCCGGTACCGGAATAGGATTGAACATGACGAGTTTGGGCTGGGAAGGAATGGTACCGCTGACGATCCAGTCGTACAGAATCTGGGCACTTTCATAACCGCCCTGCCAGGGCGCAAGATCCACCGTGCCGCGGTAAATACTGTTAGGCTGCTTCATTAGGTTCAAGGTTTCGGCGGTGGCGTCGCCGGAGAATACGGCGCGATCGGGACCGGTCTTGCGGTTGGTAACCATGGCCTGATAACCGCCGATAGCACCGGAATCGTTTGTTCCAACAACGACATTCAGATCGGGATGGGCGGCGAGTACGCTTTCAATGATCTGCTGGCCTTTTTCGGGATAGTCGCCCGCCTGACGGGATACGATGTTCGCGTTCGGAGCCGCTTTAAGAATTCCGTCCTGGACGCCGTCGCCGCGGGCAATAACCGCTTCAACATTATCTTGGGAAATGATTGCTACCTTTGCCCTTCCGCCGAGGTTGTCGCGAATCCATTCTCCGGCCTGGGTGCCGATAGCAAGACCGTACTGATACTCGTCAAGCGTATAAATAAGATTGGCGTTGTCCTGGGGTTGAGCAATACTGGCGGTAGCCATTCCGGCCTTTTTTGCCGCTTCCACCACGGCATTGGTGGCGTTCTGGTCGATGGGCATGAAGGTAAAACCGTCATACTTGTCGTTGATGAGGGTTTCGATATCGTTAACCTGCTTATCAATCTTGTACTGGGAGTCGATTTTCAGACATTGAATACCGAGTTCCTTGCAGCGCGCTTCAAAACCAAGGACGGCAGTAAGACACCAGGGATTCGCGTTATTCATACTGATTGCGGCCAGCTTTATGTCTTTCGGATCCTTTTTCCCGCCGGCCGGAGCTGCCTGCTGTCCGCCGCCAAATACGGTACCCGAAACCAGTACGAATACAATCGCTATACCCAACAGCTTTCTCAATTTCATAAGTTCCTCCTCATGTTTCTCTAAAATCAAATTTTATCCACAATAATTTGTAGATGGATGCTATTATATCCCCTGAATTTGTGGCTGTCAATAAGCCGCATTGCCTCATAAAAAAT
>JAIRLQ010000567.1 GCA_031259345.1 Treponema sp. | reverse complement strand
ATGGCGAATTTATGCTTATAAAGAGGGTTAGCCAAGAAATCGGCTAAATTTTCCTGAAAATAACGCAAATTTTCCTTTTGGGCCTCGGTAAAGTATTCGTCCATGACTCACCTCCTATTACTCCAAAGAAAATCACTCATGGCTTAAATATAACCCCTATTCATGGCCTATGCAAGCCTTCGTAGTGAGACATCGAAAAAGTAACCGAAAAGAAGGGTTTGAGACATTATGAAAATGTAACCCAAATCGAGATACTTCCGGTAGGAACCGGAGGTCAAAATGGGATTACACATGAACGAACGAAAAGCGATAACATGGAAAACCAGAGGGGAGTACCACAACGGTTGTCATAGACAGAAAGTCCGTTGTTTTCAAAGCGGAAAAAAAGGCGCCCAAACACGCTCGTGTGTCTGGGCGCCTTTTGCTCAACCGATACATCGCAAGGCGTTGTCTAAATCCT
Source organism: Treponema sp. (assembly GCA_031259345.1). Classification (GTDB taxonomy): domain Bacteria; phylum Spirochaetota; class Spirochaetia; order Treponematales; family Breznakiellaceae; genus JAIRLQ01. The sequence continues at coordinate 3,586 of JAIRLQ010000567.1, read as the reverse complement.
CTATAAGATCCTCCGCGGCCTCAAGGCCGATATGGAGGCGGATAAGGCTGATATCATCAAAGGCGGCGTTACCGCTGGCGCCGCCTTTTACCGCGCTGGGGAATATCAGGCTTTCATAGCCGCCCCAGCTCACCGCCCGCTTAAAGAGCCTAAGGGTATCGACAAAGTGTACTACCTCCTCCAATTTACGAGTCTTTAAATTAAAACTGAACAGACCCGACCCGCCCTTGTAGAGTCGCCGGGCTAAATCTTTCTGGCTGTAGGAATCCAGCATGGGATACAGAACGCTTTTTACCTTGGGATGTTTTTCCAGGTAGGCGGCTACCGCCAGCGCCCCCTCATAATGGGCCTTCATTCTGATGTGGAGGGTCCTGAGACCACGGATCATGAGCCATGCCATAAACGGGTCCGCTACGGTACCAATTTGGAGGAATTCCTGCTTCTGGATCAAATCAATATCATCCCGGGATCCGACAATTGCCCCGGCGATGATGTCGCTGGCCCCGCCAAGGTATTTGCTGCCCGAATGAACCACCAGATCTATGCCCATGGAGATAGGATTGCAGAAAATAGGCGTAGCCCAGGTATTGTCAATGATGCTTTTGATGTTCCGCTGCCGGGCGGCGGCGGCAAGAACCGGAAGGTCCTGGAGTTTGAAGGTCAAGGTGGTCGGGCTTTCCAGGTAAAGTACCCTGGTCTCTTTCCTGAAAGCCGCGATTACTTCATCGGGATCAGTTCCTTCCACAAAGGTAACGAATACATTAAACCGGGCTAGATAACTGCTTAACAGTACCCTGGTCCAGGAATAGCAGTCCTCCACACAGACCACATGATCCCCGGAACGCACAAAGGCCATGATGCTGTGGGCGATGGCGGAAACCCCGGAAGACACGAGTTTTGCCCGTTCACCCCCTTCAAGGGCCGCGATTTTTTGTTCGGCCAGCATTATGGTGGGGTTGTTACCCCGGGTATACAGGGAGTGGTTTACCTCATCGGTAATTGCCTCCTGAAAAGAAGCAAAGCTGGGAAAACAGAAAATAGAAGTCTGAAAGATAGGGGGACTGACGGCATTTTTCGGGAGTTCGTCCTCGTTCATGTGGTGCAGAATATAACTCAGATTATTTTGTTCCATAGTGTGTGTTCCTCAGTGTTCCTTAAAATGTTTCTTTTACAGAAAAAGCGCCTGCGTGCTGTTCCCGATTCTAACCTTTAACCCCTCCCTCCGTAAGGCCGGCGACAATGTATTTTTGCCCAAAGGCGAAGATAATCATAGTGGGAAGCAGAGCGACCACAATGCCGGCGCTCATAACATCCCAGCTTACACCGGCTTTGGAGATGAAGGAATTGAGCGCCACCGGAATAGTCAGCTTAACATCGCTGGATATGAGCATCACCGCGAGGAAAAGCTCGTTCCAGACATTGACAAACGTAAAGCTGAAAATCGCCACCAGTCCCGGAAGGCTGATGGGGAGGATAACCCGGAACAGGGCCGAGAATGGATCACAGCCGTCGATAAGAGCCGCTTCCTCTATAGACGCGGGAATACGGTCGAAGAAACTTTTTGCCATAATAGCGCCGAAGGCCACAGTGGTGGCGGCGTAGATGACCGCCAGGACTATCCGGCTATTGGTCAGGTGCATTCGTGAAAGGGTAAAGAAAAGGGGCGCCATAAGTATGAAAGTGGGAACCATTTGGGTAAAATAAAGGATGAGCAGCAACCCCTGAGTCATTTTGGCGGATCGCAGCCGGGAAAGGCCGAAACCCGAGACAATGCTGATTACCAGCCCCCCCACAGAGGCAAGCAGGGATATACCCAGAGAATTGGCAAAATACTTGCCGAATTTCGCGAAACCCAGGAGTTTTTCATAGCCCGCAAAGCTAATCCTGGACGGGAAATACCGTAACGGAAAAGAGTAGATTTCCTGTGCAGGTTTGATCGAAGTAATCAAAATCCAAAAGAGGGGAAGTATCGCCAGAATCCAAAAGAGGCCAAGAGCGATAACGCGAAACGTGGAACCCAGCAGAGGGACCGCGATCTTTCGCAGGATACGATGTTTCACAGGATCAGCTCCTTCCGCGCAACAAAACGCAGATAAAAGAAGGCGAATACAAACAGAATGGTGATGATAATAAACCCAATTGCCGACCCCTGGCCGAAGTCGTAGGATTTAGTAATTTTGATAATCATCTCCGTAGCAAGAATATTGGTGGCGTTCGCCGGTCCTCCATTGGTCATTCCGTAGATGATATCCGGAAAATTCATGATCCACATAAAACGCAGGAGGACCGTGCTGGTAATGGTGGACTGTATATAGGGTATGGTAACATGGAAAAGCTGCCCCACTTTACCCGCCCCGTCAATTTCGGCCGATTCATATAATTCCTTGGGAATAGACTGCAAGGCGGCCAACAGCATAATAGCAAAAAAAGGAATACCATACCAGATGTTGGCGATAATAACCGACATCATAGCCAGGCGCGGATTCGAGAGGAAACCTATGGGGCTTTTTAGAATCCCCAGGCGTATCAAAATATCATTGATAACGCCAAACTGACCGTTAAAGAGCCAGGACCACACAAGACCTATGGCAAAACCCGAAAGCGCCCAGGTATAGAATACAAAACCCGTATAAACGCCCCTGCCCCTGAAAGGCTTTCGCAGGAGCAGGGCAAGGGTAAAACCCAGAATAAATTGACCCAGCAGGGATATCAATACCCACAGCGCGGTATTGAATAAGATGCGGATAAATTTGATATTCGGATCGTTGAAGATGGCGACAAAATTATCCACTCCGTTAAAGCGGGTCTTGGAAAGATCGAGCATGGTATACCGCGTAAAGGCGGCAACAATTCCGCGAAAAACCGGGAAGTATATAAACAGGAGTAGAAGCGCCGCTGTGGGCAGGAACATCCACAGGTAGGCGCGTCCCGCGATTTTATTCGACGATAAAGCCATAATACTTCCTCCGGTCCTTTAAGCTACTTCCAATAATCCGCCCATGCTTTGACCGCCCGCTCCGAAGTGGTCTGTCCCAGCAGGGTAGACTGCATATACTGCTCCTGGACCTGGCCCCAGCCGGGAAATTTCTCCGATTCATAGGGATATTTGATGAAGGTGAACCTGTCAGGGTTGTTCATGGTTTTTGCCCATGCCTGATAAAGCCCGCTGTTGAAATAGGGGTCTTCCTTAAAGGTAATGTCATGGACCGGCAGGGTACCGTACTCCTTGCAGAACGTGGCGTTCTGTTTGGCGGATGATATAAAAGCTATAAAGTCCCAGGCTGCCTCTTTGTTCTTGGAATAGGAGGGAATTCCAAAACCCGCAAACCCGTAATCCAGGTATACCGTACCGGAACGTCCGGCCGGCATGGGGATCACGGTGTATTTATCCCTGCCAAGCTGTTCGTCCAGCAGCGGAACCGTATCAGGGTCCTGCATCAGGAAAGGAGTAATCCCCGACACAAACGCGTTGATCTGTTCGTTAAATCCCCAATTGACGGAATCCTGAGGCGTAGCTTTCTGGTAGAGTTCCACATATTTTTTCAATCCCTCAAGGAAGGCGGGGTTCTCGTAGACACTGGAACCG
>JAIRLQ010000546.1 GCA_031259345.1 Treponema sp. | reverse complement strand
AGCAAGCGCATGTGCGGTCAACGCAAACAGCACGCCAGGCGGCCTCATATTCCCCACTATAGCGAAATCCTAAAGCAAGCATATTTCCCGATAAAGCAAACAGGACGCCGGGCGGCTTCACCGGCGGTGCGTATGGCGAAACGACGACCAGGATAATGGTATACGCAGAAAACGTAACACTAAAACGAAAATGTAAAACAACAAATGGCGCGAAGCGCGGGAGGAGTTTTGACCATCTAGCACCCAGCCGGGGAAGCGCACGGGCGTCCTGTTTGTATTACGGAGTAAATGCGCTTGCCCCACCATGCAGTTTATCTTCGGGGCATCCTGAAAAAGCCAAAGAGGCTGCCGCAAAAGCCGCCCGCGATATGGGCAAATTCCGCGATATTGTTATTGACAAAAGAATTAAAAAGCTCGCGGCCCAGATACAGCGCCAGTATTAAAATAAAGGTAAGGGGAATTTCACCTTTGTTGAAGTTGGTAAACGATGCCAGAAGAATCATCATAAAAACTACACCGCTTGCCCCCAAAAGGTTTGCGGGAAAAAGCAGTACATTGAGTAAACCCGTAACAAAGGCGGTAATCGCAATCATAATAAAAAGGGAAACGGAACCGTAGATTTCTTCCAGAATGGGCCCAATAAGCAGTATATAGGCGAAATTTGAAATTAAGTGATTCCAGTTGGCGTGACCTATAACATGGGTAAAAAGGGTTATCCAGGAATTGGCGCGGCTTGGGTTAAAATTCCCTTTGCCCGGGGCTACAAACCATGTTTCTGTCAGCGAAGGGACAACGGCGAGCGAAAGGACAAGGACGGCGGCGCTTAAAAAGGTGAAGGTTAAAACTGTAGGGGCATTGTATTTAATTCTCATAACCAGACTCTAACTAAAAAGCAAGCTCCAGTTCTATAGGGCAATGATCCGACCCCTGAACCTCGGGACGGATTGTCGAAGATTGTACCGCAGATAAAAAGGCCGGGTCAACACAGTGGTAGTCTATTCTCCACCCTATGTTCCGGGACCGGGCATTCATACGGTACGACCACCAGGTGTACTGATTTTTTTCGCCGGGATGAAAATGGCGGAAGGTGTCTACAAAACCCGCTTTGGTGTAGGCATCCATCCAGGCGCGCTCCTCGGGGAGGTAGCCCGCGTTGCCTTCGTTTTCTTTGGGGCGGGCCAAATCAATGGGGGTGTGGGCGATATTGTAATCGCCGCAAAGGACAAAATGACGGCCCGCTTTTTTGTATTTTTTACAGAGCTTTAAGACGGCGGCGCAAAAGGCAAGTTTATAGTCAAGGCGTTTACCCCCCTCCTGGGAATTGGGAAAGTAAGCCGAAATCAGGATGAAGTCTTTATACTCCGCCTGAAGCACCCTGCCTTCGTCATCAAAGACGTCAACGCCCAAAGGCGTTACTGCCAGGGGCTCTTCTTTAGTATAAATGGCTACCCCTGAATAGCCGGGTTTTTTGGCGGATGCCCAATAGGCAAAGTAGGGCTTCCCTGTTTTATCCTTTATTTCCAGAAGTTCTTTGGAAAGCTGTTCGGGCCGGGCTTTGGTTTCCTGCACGCAGACCATATCGGCCCCTTCTTCCCCTACCCATTTGGCAAAGCCCCTTTTTTCCACAGCCCGAATGCCGTTTACATTAAAAGACAAAATTCTCTTGTTCATCCTGACCGCAGTATACCACGTTACTGAAAGCCGCCTCAAGCTCAAGGCAAGGATTACCGGCCCCCTAATCCTTGTAATTTTCCCCAAAATTGTATATTTTATAGGCAAGGGTTACGTATGCCGGTAGAATTAATTGATGACGGTAAAGTACTGCCAAAAAAAAAGGAAGCGTTAAAAGAGCCGGAAGACTACGCGGTGATCCTTCTAAACGACGATTTTACTACCAGGGAATTTGTTGTCGCTGTTTTAGAACGGGTCTTTCATTTAAGCGGCGCGGAAGCAACCCGGATAATGCTGAATGTCCACTACAACGGGCGGGGAGTGGTGGGCTATTATACCTGGGACATAGCAAACACCAAAATGGGGCAGGTTCATGCCCTTGCCAGAGAATATGATTATCCGCTTCGTTGTGTGGTAGAATCCGTAAATTAAGAAAGCAAGAAAGAGGGGAGAAAACAGATGAAGATTTCAGGTCATGTTCAGACCATAATAAACGCCGCTTTCCACGAAGCGAAAATTCGCAACCACGAGTACCTTACGCCGGAGCATATTCTCTTTGCGGCAATGGCTTTTAACGAAGTAAAAGAGATACTGTCCGCGTGCGGCGCCGATCTTGAGCAGGTTCGCAAAGGCATGGAAAGTTTTTTTGAAGAAAAAATTCCGGTTATTGCCGGGGCAGATCCTGTCCAGACCGATAACTTTTCGCGGGTTATTGAACGGGCGGTTTTGTCCAGCCAGTCGGCCCAAAAAGAGAGCCTTGAGGTGTCGGATATTTTGGTTTCCCTTTACGATGAAGAACGCAACTTCTCTTCCTATTTCCTTAGAAAAGCCGGGGTAAGGCGGCTGGACCTTCTCAACATCATATCCCACGGCTTTGGCTGCGAAGAGATGGCCGGCGGTTTTACCAAATCGGGAAGAGCGCCTGAAAGCAATGAAGATGCCCAAAGGGATACCGTGCTGGACGACGAGATTCAGGAGCCCGGCGCCAGGGCCAGGGTTTCCAAAAGAAGCGCCCTGGAAAAATATGCCACAGAGCTTACCGCCCTTGCCAGGGATAACCGCCTTGAGCCGGTCATAGGCAGAGAGGCGGAGCTTGACCGCACGGTGCAGGTTTTGTGCCGCCGTCTTAAAAACAATCCCGTTCATGTCGGCGATTCGGGAGTGGGTAAAACCGCCATCACCGAAGGGCTGGCCCAGCGTATCGCTTTGGGCCAAGTGCCGCCTACGCTTAAAAATTTTACGATCTATTCTTTGGATATGGGGGCTTTGGTTGCGGGTACCAAATACCGGGGCGACTTTGAGGAACGTATCAAGCGGGTTGTGGAAGAAATCCTGAAAAAGGAAAAGGCCATCCTCTTTATAGACGAAATCCACACCCTGGTGGGGGCGGGTTCGGTTTCGGGCAGCGCACTGGACGCATCCAACCTTTTAAAACCCGCCCTGTCTTCAGGCAGGCTCCGCTGTATCGGTTCTACCACCCACGAAGAATACGGCAAGTTCTTTGACAAAGACAGGGCGCTTTCGCGGCGATTCCAGAAAATCGACATTAACGAACCCAGTGAAAACGACGCCATTAAAATCCTTTTGGGGCTTAAATCAAAATACGAAGATTACCACAAGGTTCATTACGATAAAGAAGCTGTTGAAGGGGCGGTACGCCTTTCATCCCAGTACATTACCGAACGCCGTCTGCCGGACAAGGCTATCGACGTAATTGACGAGGCGGGCGCCTATGCCCGTATCCAAAGTTACAAGAATGAAGAATCGGGAGGCGGCGGGGCTGAGCCTAAAACCGCGGAAACCTTTACGGACAAATCCGTCCAGGAGGGGGATGTTACAATTATTGATATCGGTCTGCCTTTGATCGAGACTGTAGTTTCAAAGATCGCCCGTATCCCCGAACGCACGGTCGGCGGCAGCGAGAAAGATAAATTGCGGGAACTTGAAGTAAAGCTTAGGGAGCGGATTTTTGGACAGGACGAAGCGCTTAGCGCGGTGGTCAAGGCGGTAAAAAGATCCCGGGCGGGTTTTCGTAACGCAAACAAGCCTGTGGCAAATTTTCTTTTTGTGGGGCCTACCGGGGTTGGCAAAACAGAATTGGCGCGCAGCCTTGCCGATATACTTGGGGTGTCCATGCACCGCTTTGACATGAGCGAGTATCAGGAAAAGCACACCGTGTCCCGGCTTATTGGGTCGCCCCCGGGTTATGTGGGCTATGAAGAAGGCGGCCTTTTAACCGATGCCATCCGCAAACAGCCCCACAGCGTTGTGCTTTTGGACGAGATCGAAAAGGCCCATTCGGATATTTACAATATCCTTTTACAGATTATGGACTATGCCACTTTAACGGACAACAATGGCCGCAAGGCGGATTTTCGCAATGTGGTGCTTATCATGACAAGCAATGCCGGCGCCAGGGACATTGGCAAAAGCCTTATCGGCTTTGGTGAACGCATACAGGACGAGACTGCCGTTGACGGGGCGGTGGAAAAAATCTTTACCCCCGAATTCCGTAACCGCCTGGACGCGGTGGTGCGTTTTGGGCATCTTTCCCAAGAGATCATGACCTCTATCGTGAACAAGGAGCTTAATCTTTTCAAAGCACAGCTTGCGGAAAAAAATGTTGCCCTGGAAATTTCGGATGCCTGCGTGGCAGAGCTTGCGGAAGAAGGCTACTCCAGGGATTTCGGCGCCCGCAATGTAGGCAGAATCGTAGAAGAAAAGATAAAAACCTTTTTTGTAGACGAAGTGCTTTTTGGCTCATTAAGCGAAGGCGGCGCCGCCAGAGTGGATTATGAAGACGGGGAATTCAAGATCGAGGTGCTGGAACCGCAAGATACAGCCGCGGTGGCGATAAAATAAAAAGCCGGCTTTTCTCCTATGGGCAAAAAAGTCAGTATAGGTCCCGATCCCGCTTTCCCCTATCTTAACGAAAACGGGCGTTTTAATTTCCCTTCCCCGGAAAACGCCAGGGGTGACAGCCTAATCGCTTGGGGCGGGAACCTTTCACCGGGGATGCTGCTTTCCGCTTACGAGCAGGGTATCTTCCCCTGGTACGGCGAGGGAGAGCCTGTGCTTTGGCATTCCCCGGATCCCCGCTTTGTAATCTTTCCGGAAAAATTGCACATCTCAAAGTCCATGCACAGGGTTTTTAACGCCCGGGAATTTGAAATACGTCTGGACACAAACTTTAGGGGGGTTATCTCCGCCTGCGCGGAAATGTACCGTCCCGGCCAGGGGGGCACCTGGATTACCCGGGACATGATAGAGGCTTACACAAAACTTCACGAATTGGGCTGGGCACACTCAGCGGAAGCCTATGCCGAAGGAATTCTTGCCGGGGGTTGTTACGGCATACGGCTGGGCAATTGTTTTTTTGGCGAATCCATGTTTGCCAGGAAATCAAACGCTTCAAAGGCTGCGTTTCTTACCCTGGCTCAAATTCTTTTTGATGATGAAGTCAGCCTTATCGACTGCCAGGTTTATACCAGCCACCTTGAAAGCCTTGGAGCGCAGGAAATAGGCCGCAGTATGTATTTAAAATTCTTAAAAAGAAACATGGCTTTCCGCCTTTCCGGAGAAAGCGCAGAAATTCCGGGCGGCATAGATCGCCGGGGCAATTGGGGCAGGCTCTACGGCCCGCTTTAAAACGCTTTT
>JAIRLQ010000481.1 GCA_031259345.1 Treponema sp. | reverse complement strand
CCTGCCCCCCGCAAGCGTTACAGCCGCGGTCCACAGGGGGTAGTCGGGCATGGGGATAAGGATTTCGTCGCCCTGGTCCAAAAGGCCATACATACACTGCATGATAAGCTCACTCACGCCATTGCCGATAAAAATATCGTCTATACCTACGTCCAGAACGCCTTTGTTCTGAAAGTCATGCATTACCGCCTTGCGGGCGGCAAAGAGCCCGCGGGAATCGCCGTAACCCTCGGCATTTTGGAGATTGATGATTATGTCATGGAGGATCTCGTCGGGGGCATTAAACCCAAAAGCCGCGGGATTTCCGATATTGAGCTTAAGCACACTAAAGCCTTCTTCCTCAAGCCGCCGGGCCTCTTTTAAAACCGGCCCCCGTATATCGTAACAGACATTTTCAAGTTTTTTTGATTTTTCAAATATTCGCATTTTGCTCCCCTTGTGAATAAAGCCAATCGCCGCATTTTTCCATATAGTTGGCAAGGGCGGCGGCATGAATCTCGGTGCTGATACTGCCTGTTTCCCTGGCCCAGTCCTTTATGCGGGGCAGGAATTTTAGAACCCTTGCCTTTCCTTCGGCAGAAACCGCTTCAAGCTCTCCGGCCCTGTCGGGTAAAGCTTTGGCGCAGGAAGCCTCCAGAAAAAAAGACGAAAGGCCGGCTATCACCCCGTCGGAAGAACCCAGGGCAAGGGTTTTAAATTCTTCCGATGCTTTTAAAAACTGCTTATCCAAAAGCAGGGAAAAACCATAATACCAGCGTATCCAGGGCTTAAGGGAAGCTTTGGCCCTTTCCAGGCGGGTTTCAAAAAAACGCACAGCCCCGGAAATATCCCGCCCCAAAATGCGGGCGGTGCCGAACACCAGGGCGTTGGAATCCACAAGCGAAGGCTTGGCGATGGCGGCCTTGTTTTCAAGGCTCATCACCGAAGGGGAATCGGAAAGCACCAGGTAAGTATTGGCAAGAAGCCTTACCAGATGGGGGCTGTACTTCCCCCCCCGTATCACCTCTTCTTCAAGATATTGAACCAGCGCCGGCCAGTCCCCTTTTTCCAGAAGTATATAAAGCCGCCGGTTGATAATAAAATAAGTGTCAAAAGCGATAAGGATAAGCGCCAGAATCACCACCATAAACCAGTTGGCCTGCCAGAAAGTAGAAGCAAAAGAAGCGCCCATAAGCAATGTCGGCACAAGGCACAGCAGTACAAGAAATACAATCAGTATAATATTAAAAAGCTGAAAAACAGTCTTGAATTTCACCGAATTCTCCCGCGAACATAGGTCAGTATTAAAACGGCATTGCCTGATAATCCAATTTATGATAATTTAGATGATGAGAATTTACAAGGCGACGGAATGTACTTGCCGTCCGCTTCGCTGTTTTTAGCGGTTGTTGAGGCTGTCCGAAAAGCAAGTTTTTCAAACTTTTTGAGAACTTGTTCGGACAGCTTTCCTTAGCAACTCTATTTATTTTCCGGAGGTTATACCGTTTGAGTGACGCCGCCCCTGAAAAAATTAAAAGATTTCTCCTTAAGGACATTCAGTCCGGGAGCTTTTTCTCCAAACCCGTTTACCTGGACAGCAAGTTTGTCCTGGCAGCTCCGGAGATGCCCTTTTCCGGGGAGATGATAAAAATACTCTCCAATTGGGAGTTTAAAGAAGTTTTTAGCGCGGGCGAACCCCGGGAAGAATACACTGCCGAAAAGGACGGGGAAGAAGGAATGGAAGTTACCGAAGCCACCTTCCTCTCCGATTCCGACAAAGTCATACGGGCAGAAACCTTTTATGCAACCTTTCAAAAATATGTAGAAAATCTTTTTACCCAGGTAGCTGTTAAGAACGAACTGGAATTCGAGCCTGTAGCCGAAAAAATAAAGTCCGCCTGCGAGATCATAAAAGAAGACCGGCGTTTTGTCCTTAGGGCGCTCCGCAATATCCAGGCCAACCCCAACGACAATTATCTGGCGTCTCACGCGGTAAAATCCACCATCATAGCCATCATCATTGGATCGTACCTTAAGCTGCCCAACCACAGGCTTATCGAGCTGGGGGTAGCCGCCTTGCTCCACGAAATCGGCATGATTAAACTGCCCCCACAGACGTACCTTTCCAAACGGGCCCTTCAGCCCCAGGAACGCAAGCGATTCTAACCCACCCGGTCTTAAGCTACAATATACTTAAATCCTTCAACTTCCCCCTGACGGTAACGTTAGCCGCCCTGGAACATCACGAAAGGGAAAACGGGGCGGGATACCCCCAAAAGCTTACAGGGGAAAAAATAAGCCTTTACGCCAAGATTATTGCCGTAGCCTGCTCCTACGAAGCCCTTTCGTCCAACAGACCCCATAAAGAAGCAAAAGACGGCTATTCGGGGATGCTGGAACTTTTGAAAAACGAAGGAAAGCAATACGACGACACCATCGTGCGGGCTCTGGTTTTTTCGCTGTCGATTTATCCCGTCGGGCTTTATGTGCTCCTTTCGTCCGGGAGAAAAGGCCAGGTGGTGGACGTAAACCCCGAAAACCCCCGCTTCCCCATTGTTCAGGTTTTTGGCGAACTTAACCCGGACGGCAAAAACAAAATTCTGGAAACATCCCAGACAGGCGTAAACATAGTCCGGCCTTTAACCCGGGATGAAATCGGGCCGGTCTGACACATTATGGATGAAGGCGGCGGAAAGCAGGGGCTTTTCCCTTATATCGCGTTAGTCCTCGGCCTTGTTCTGGCAGCCGGGTTTTTAAATCTCCTTAAAACCGCCCTGGCCTGCTGCCGGAAGCAGCGGCTCCGCTCCCTTGCCGAAGAAGGAAACAAAAAATTCAGGCGGGCCTTGGAACTTACGGAAAAGTCCGGGCCCTGCCAGGCATCGCTCAGAATTAACATAATTGTAATTGAAATTCTTTCCGGCTGGGCGGGCATTGCTTTTTTTAGGATACCTTTGATGTCTTTTTTTACGGCCCTGGGAACGGGGAGCGCCACGGCGGCCGTGCTGGCTGTTTTCCTGTGCCTGGTTATTATCGCGGCAGCGGAATTTATTTTGGGCGAAGCCATCCCCCGTGAGATTGCCCTTTCGGCTCCGGAAGCCATTACCGCCGCTTTTATCCCCCTTATACACATCCTCTGCATACCCGCCTCCCCCCTTTATAAAATAGGAACGCTCTTTACAGCCCTTATCTCTAAAATTACCTCCCGCTCCGCTTCCCGCGGCATGACCGAGGATGAGCTTAGGCTTGCCCTGCTGGAAGGCGAAAAATCGGGCATTGTGGAACGGGCGGAACGGAGCATGGTCGAAGGCGTGTTCTACCTGGGAGACAAACCTGTGGGAACGTTTATGACCCATCGATCGGAAATCCGCTGGCTCGACATCAACGCCGGAGGGGACGAGGCTTTAAAAACCGCCGAATCCGCAGGCGGCCAGCGCAACTTTCCGGTGGCGGACGGTGAGTTGGACAAGGTTTCGGGCGCTGTTTCGGCGGAAGATATTTTAAAAGCCCTGCTTCCTTCAAGGGGCGGACAGAAGTGGCAGGGGCTTAAAGCCATTATGCGCCTCCCCTACTTTGTTCCCGAAACCATGCCCGCCATTAAGGCTTTTGAAGCTTTTAAAAAGGCGGATGCGGACTATCTTTTTGTTATGGATGAATACGGCGGCTTTTCGGGCATGCTTACCGTACGGAACCTGATCGAAGAAATTGTCGGCCAGCTTTCGACAAACGTGTCCGGGGACGATGAAATCATAAAACAGGAAGACGGCTCCTGGCTTGCCGACGGAAGCCTTAACATTGACGACGCCGCAAAGGCTTTGGAGCTTTCCGGCCTGAGTTCGGACCACGGGGAATACCATACTCTGGCGGGTTTTATTCTTGACCTGGCCGGGGAAATCCCCAGGACAGGCGCCCATTTTGATTATTCCGGTTACCGTTTTACCGTGGTAGATATGGACGGCAACCGTATAGACAAGATCATGATCACCCGGCCGGAAGGGGCGGCTAGATAAAATTACAAGCGCATTTTCCCGGCAAATCCAAACAGTACGCCCGGGCGCATCCCCGGCTGGGTGCTAGATGGACGAAATATGTGTGTAATCATAAAGCAATAAAGCAATAAACAACCGCAGAGCAAGCTCTGCGGTATTTTTTACTCTGCAATCTAATCGAATAATTCTAGCTGTTTATCTTCATATATCTTTTCATATTCTTCTGGATTCCTGCCTTGATTTCTTACATATCTCCTTATCACTTCTTCGTCCCCATGCTCTCCTATTGTCCCTATATAATACCCCCTTGTCCAAAATTCCCCTCCCCATAA
>JAIRLQ010000394.1 GCA_031259345.1 Treponema sp. | reverse complement strand
CCTGGGAGAGCAGCGAAAAGATCTTCGCCGCCTTTGTGGACGCCTGCCGGGGCTAGCCCTCCCCGCCGGGATTCGCCGCGCCTGGCGCGGAAAAGCGGCCCGCCAGAACACGAACGGCTGTATTTTCACGGTTTATTTTCCACTGAGTTTGTTCCAAAACCCGGTTAGTGCGAAACTTCGGTCCGATGGAACGGCCTCAACTGCCTGCCCTTATTCACCCTTCTTATTCTTCCCGTCCGCGCCACTGTTTTCCCGCGCCACCGTGTTCAGTATCTTTACCGACTGGTTGACCAGCGCCGATATATCCCTAGCAAGCTTTGCGACGACTTTTTTGACATCCTGAGCCGAGGCGTTTTCGGGTCTTAAGAGGTCGCAGGGTTCGACTCCCAAGCCGTAAGCGATATTGGCGAAAGTTTCCGGACTCGGCCACTTTTCTCCCCGCTCAATGGCCCCCAGAAACGGAACCGAAATCCCCGCTCTTTCGGCCAGCTTTTCCTGGGACAGCCCGGAAATTAGCCTAAACTGCCTGATGTTCCTGCTTAAAAGACCCCTTAAAGCGTCCCCCCTCCCGCTGTGTTTTTTCATACTCTTCAAGCATTATGAAAAGGGCTTGACGTGTCCTCAAATATCTTTTAGAATTATTGACAATTCTATTAGGATATCATGGGAATTGTCCTCGAAGCGGCTGTTTGGGGGAAAATCCTGGCTATATTTTCCGTATCCAAATGATACGGAGGCAAGTATGGCAAAGCGGGGTGAAGAGTTCGCATTCACGGATGGTATTAACCGGATTACCGGTGTACTGAGCCGGGCAGCTCAAGAACTTGATGACCTGGCGGAATTCCTTGAGGGAAGCGGCGCGAAGCTTGAGGAGTTAAATACCGGGAAGACGGCGGAGGAAATCGCATTGGCGGCGGAGACGATCGCGCCCATAGACAGCGCCTTGGACAGCATAAGCGCGATTCTGGGCAAAGCAGCCGCCGAAGTGCGCGGGATGACTGCGGAAATGTTCGATGACCGCAAGGAGGCGAAAGGATAGTGCGTTCCGGTTGTTACGGCAGTTTCGGCAATCTGTGAACTGTCGTAATTATCACGTCTCATCATCAGTAGCGCTGTTTGTTCTTCGGGTTAAAACCTGAAGGGCTCACAATACAAGAGGAGGAATAGGAATGAGTGATGTACAGCAAAAGACCATCGGCGAGATTTATTGTCCAAGCTGCGGGGCGGTAATCAAAAAAGAAGCGGAGATCTGTCCAAAATGCGGCGTACCCAAAGCAAAATGGCGGATAGGTTCGGAGGTCTTTTGCCATTCTTGCGGTGAAAAGATCAAGGCGGAGGCGGAAATTTGTCCGCACTGCGGTGTGCGGCAAAGGCCGGCTCCTTCAGGCGGGGCAGGGGCATCAGCTGATATAAAAAACGGCTTGAACTACTTTGTGGGTGCTATGAAAAAATACGCCGTTTTTTCAGGCCGGGCAAGAAAGGCGGAATTCTGGTGGTATATACTTTGCGTATGGATTATAGAAGCGGTTGCCGGAATAATAAGTAGCATTATTTTTGGTAATACTATTTTAACAAACCTCGTGGGTCTGGCTGTTGCTGTACCGTCTGCCGCTGTTTGGTGGCGAAGGATGCATGATGCCGGCAAGCCCGGCGCTTATTGTTTTATACCTGTCTATAACATTATTCTCGCGGTTCAGCCGGGCGATCAGGGGGCAAATCAATATGGCCCTGACCCAAAGGAAGAGTAAATGCCGGAATATCCAATACAGCAAAAAGGATCCGACGAAGCCTTCTGTGCATCCTGTGGCGCTGTCATCAAGAAAGAGGCTGAAATCTGCCCGAAATGCGGGGTAAGACAACGAAATACCGGGACATCCCTTCAACAAATTGATCAGGCCGTTTTTGGTAACGGAAATGTTCAGCCAAAGTCAAAAGCCGTAGCGTATCTTTTATTGATTTTTTTGGGAGCATTTGGCGCTCACCGGTTTTATCTTGAAAAGGTTGGTACCGGTATACTGTATCTTTTTACGGGTGGAGTTCTCGGTATTGGCATCCTTGTTGATCTGTTCACATTAAGCGGACAGGTTGATACTTATAACATCCTCCATAGGCCGGTACAAACAGCCGTCCCTCAGTCTCAGACCGTGGTGGTTAATGTTGCCGGCCCTGCCGCGGCTGTTCCGCCCGCTGAACCAACCCTGCGGAGTCTCCCCAGTGAGCCAAGAATGGTGATCGCTGAAAAGTCCACTACACGGGAACAAATATTATCTTTGAGTATGAAAATACCTCTTTTGTCTGTGCGGGAAATTGTTGCGGAGACGCATCTTGATCTTGACGAAGTAGAGGCTTCATTAAAAGAATTTGTCGAAAAAGGAATAGCCAAAGAGCAAATTGATTCTAATGGCAAGACCAAGTACGATTTTGCTTAACCGGGAGCAAATATGGCGTTTAGATTACTTTACTTTGTTTTTGCGGGTATAGGTATACTTTGTTCTTTGCTTGTTAATAGGTTTTTTGTAAGCCGGTTCCCCGCATGGCAGCGAAAACATTGGTATTTCATCAGTCTTATAGTATTTGTCTCGGTGTCATCCGGCTTATATGTCTCGTTCTCGGTAAAAAAGGCGGTTAATACGGTTGTCGATAGACAGTTTGCCCGGGCCGGTTCGAGTATCGATATTGAGGGCCTTCCTGTCATTCCGGATATTGAATCACCCAAGGATCTCTTTTACAGCGGCAATTCATATTTTGGTATAGTAGGCGCATTATCTAAAATCTTTATTGATTCAATGTTGGAATTTTCCGAACAATCCGGAATTGTACCGGATATGGATATCGGTATTCCGCCGCAGCTTCGGGCTGTGCAGGCATTTCGTTCTGTTTTCAATACAACGATTCTCTTGATACAGGTGTTTTTATGCTTCCTTGCGACCGTTTTTACCCTATATTGCGTCTATCGTTCCGGTATACGGGTATACAAGGCAATGTAATTTTGGCAGAAGATTAGACTTGTTCGACAACCCGGTTGGTTCTCTGCTAACCAAAGTTAGCTTGCAAGTCCTGCAAAATGCTCCTCATTTTGCGTTTTTTTTGCGGAAGTTGTTCGGAAACTGAAGTTTCCAAACAACTCTATTACTTTTCCAAAATCTGACATTTTGGAAAAGTCTCATTTGAAAAGAGATTTGCTGACGAGCATAAACGTACAAATCTTGTTCTGGAGGCCAAAATGATTAAGAAACGCGGACTTGCAGGGTTGGTAATCCTTTCGATTATCACGTCTGGTATTTACTCTCTTTACTGGATTCACAAATTGGCAGAAGATGTAAACGCCGTTTGTGAAGGAGACGGAAAAAGAACCAGTGGTTTACTCAAATTCTTTTTACTGAATATAATCACTTTAGGTATTTATGGCCTGGTTTGGTTGTATATGCTGGGAAATCGTCTGCAAGACAACGCCCCAAAATACAGCTTAACATTCAAGGAAAATGGCGGTACTGTTTTATTGTGGCACATTCTCGGTTCGTTTATTATTGTTGGTCCATTCATTGCCTGGCATATCATCATAAAAAATACGAACGCATTGGCGGATGAATACAATAAGAAGATTGCACCGCATGCATAAACAGGTTATGCGTCATTTGTTTTGAAATTTTTTGTAGATATTATGAAAAACTACGTGACAAAGAATTTAAAACAATGGTATACCGGTTAAAATAAAGGGAAAGTATTTTCCTAAAAATTATCAACCGCGTATTTTATGCAAGGGAGAAGAAATTGTGGAGAAAAAATTATTAATTGCCGGTTTTATGGTTTTTCTGGCATCATGTTTGCTGGTGCTTTCCTGCAAATTGTCCACAGAAGATCTTGCTAAACAAGTGCAGGAGCATATGGTTGAGACATGGGAGGAGAATGGTATTGACTTGAAAATAACCAAAGACCTCGTTTTGGTAAAAAAAAGTAATACCGAGTATTCAGGTATTGTTACCCTTTCAGCGGAAGGTGAAACGGAACAGGTAACGGTGAATGTTCTCTATGATGGAAAATCATTCCAATGGGAGGTGGAATGATTTTAGCATAGGTAAATAGGATTGGGTATTCCCGAAGCCCTACTAAAATATTCAAAAAGCATAGTCAGGTATGTTCAGAGCATGGATGTGTGTTTATGGGGCATACCTGCCTATACAAAAAGTATAACCATGTATATTTTTTGCATAGTTGAATATTCCCGGAAAGTATTCGGATATTTCCTGAACACAATTACTTTTTTGAAAATATTTTTCATAGAGTGTATATGAAAAAATATAAAAATAGTAATATGGTGAGCCTGTCCCAAAGCTATTGACTGTGCGCTGATGCGCGCGGTTTTGGGAAAGCCTCTGGTGTATAAAACAAACGGCGCATAACAGGACTGTATATACTCCGGGCTTTCACCCTCCGGGTTCCGGTTTGCCTGGGTCATTCCGCTTCGCTACATTCCCACGGCAAACCTCCACCACATTTTGCCAGCCCGGGTCAGGGTACTGGGCTGCAAGATTAAAACCGCGGAATAAGCCGGGGGCCCGGCGGCTAGCGGGCTTCCGGCCGGTATCCCTTTAGTTTTCTCCAAAGGGTGCTCCGGCTTATTCCCAGCCGCTTGGCGGTGCGGGATTGGTTCATACCTTCGTCCTGGAATATCTGCCAGATAACATGGGAGCTTATTTTATCCAGACTGCCCTGAAGGGAAACAAAACCCC
>JAIRLQ010000351.1 GCA_031259345.1 Treponema sp. | reverse complement strand
CCCGGGATGCCATGACGAAGAAGATGACCGATGAGATGTGGAACGCTGTTATTGATGTCAACCTGAAAGGGGTTTTTAATATTACCCGGCTGATCGGCCCCCACATGGAAGAGACGGGGGGCGGAAGCATCATCAATATTTCCAGCGTAGTGGGAGAATACGGAAACATCGGACAGATCAACTACGCCGCGTCAAAGGCCGGCGTTATCGGTATGTCAAAAACCTGGGCCAAGGAATTCGCGCGGAAGGGCGTACCGGTGCGGTGTAACGCGATAGCCCCCGGTTACATCTTGACCGATATTTTGAAGACGGTTCCCCAGGACCTCCTGGATAAATTCGCCGCCGCGACGATGCTGGGCAGGCTCGGTCAGCCTGAGGAAATTGCCAAGGCCGCGTTGTTCCTTGCCAGTGATGAATCGTCCTATGTAACCGGTACGGTTCTTTCAGTTAACGGCGGTATGAGGCTGTAAGTTTTCGGAGGCTTTTATGACACAAGCGGGAATTGTCGGAACGGGAATTTATATTCCGAAAACGAGAATGACGGCCGGGGAGATTTCCGAGGCAACCGGCGGAGTGTGGAGCGAAGAGGCGGTCATTGAGAAGCTGGGGGTCGTCAGTAAGCCTATTCCCGGCCCTGACGACGGGACCCAGGAAATGGGCGTCCGGGCCGCCCTGGACTGCCTTAAAAATACCGGCGTGGATCCAAAAGAAATAGACATGATCCTCTGTATTGGAGAGGAATGGAAGGAGTATCCCCTCACCACTTCGGCGCTCTACATCCAGGATAAAATAGGAGCGGTAAACGCTTGGGGCATTGATGTTCAAAACCGCTGTTGTACCTGTGTGTCGGCGATCAAAATAGCGGTGGACATGATTGTCGCTGATCCTGAAATCAATACGATCATGGTGGTCGGCGGATACCGTAATGGGGATTTTGTGGATTATACCGACAAGGATATGTCCATGATGTTTGATTTGGCCGCCGGCGCGGGCGCCGTGATCCTCAAGAAAAATTACGGCAAAAACATTGTGCTGGGTTCCCATATTATCGGCGACGGGTCCCTGTCCCGGACGGCAGGAGTGAAAATCGGCGGAATCAATGAACCTTTTACCAAAGATAACATTGAAGCGGGATACCGGTCTTTGAAATTATTCGACGCCCAAAAGATGAAGGACCGGCTGAATGAAGTAAGCATGAAAAACTGGTATACGTGTATAGATGAAAGCCTTCGGAGGGGCGGTAAAACCCGCGCCGATATTGGGTACCTTGCTATATTGCACTTCAAAAAATCAGCGCATCTTGCGCTTTTGAGAGATCTGGGCCTCAGGGAAGATCAGTCGATCTATCTGGATCAGTATGGC
This sequence comes from Treponema sp., assembly GCA_031259345.1. Classification (GTDB taxonomy): domain Bacteria; phylum Spirochaetota; class Spirochaetia; order Treponematales; family Breznakiellaceae; genus JAIRLQ01. Next base: position 8,178 of record JAIRLQ010000351.1, on the reverse strand, counting down.
CACCTCGGACAAGTCGATCAGATTCTTTCAATTCATCTGGGGGTGCAAAGCGGGAAAATCAAGGAGGGCACTCATGTGGTTACCTTGGCGGCCGGTATCGGCTATGTCTGGGCTGCAAATCTAATTCAATGGGGGTAATACTGTATGCAGGTATTTCTACAGACCTTCATTAACAGTTTACAAAACATCGCGCTCTATTCTATGGCGACGATTGGTATTGTATTGATCTTTCGTACTTCTATTACAACCAATTTCGCTCAGGGGATGATGGGTACTTTTTCGGCGTTTTTTATGGCGAATTTTACCCTGTATCACGGTATGCCTTTTTGGCTTGCCATGGTTCTGGGCGCGGTGATCGCCTTTTGTTTCGGCTTTCTTATCGATGCGGGGATTATACGCCAGGGAAGGGAGGTAAACGCTTCCGGCCGGCAGATGATCACCATGGGGCTTATGATGATCTTTTACGCGGTCATCCCGGTCCTCTATGTTACGATTACTACCCGGACGCCGAATATTCCCAAATTTACCTATGAAAATATTGAGTTCTCCTTTCTGGGCCAGGAACTCTATATCACCGAACACGCCTTTATCTGCGTGATTATTGCGGTGGTTTCCTTGAGCATCCTCTTTGCCCTGCTCAAGTTTACAAGATGGGGAATGGGCCTCAGGGCGACCGCTTCGAATGAAACGGTCGCACAGATGATGGGGATAAATACAAAACTTATCACCGGCGCAACCTGGGGAATCGCGGGGCTTTTTGTGGCGATTGCCGCTTCTTCTACCGCCATGTCTCTAAACGCGGGAATGATGGGGACCGTGCAGATATATGGATTTTTGGCCTGCGTATTGGGAGGGGTATCTAGTTTTTGGGCGCCCATGGTTGGGTGTGTGCTGATCCCCCTGTTCCTGAATTATTCCGCCGTATTTTCACCAAAATGGGCCGGATTAATTTCCTTTATCCTGATCATGTTGATCATCCTGGTCAGGCCCAACGGTTTGTTTGGGAAACGGTTTGTGAAAAAGGTATAAGGCAGATATGAAACAAAGTTACCTAAGTCCGGCCTCCGCCGGTGTTTATACCGTTAAAGCTGGTTGGAACAGAATTACCCGGCATCCCTTTTTTGGTTTTATCCTGTTTGGGATTGGAATGATCCTCGTTCAGGGTTTGCAAAAACTCGGCCTGGTAAATTATTCTTTTGCCAAGGCATTGGGGCAGACGGCGATTTACGGGATTGCCGCTCTGGGTTTTAGCTTTCTGTTGGGGTATGCGGGGCTTTCAAGTCTGGGGACGGCGGGCTTCGCGGGACTTGGGGCGTATCTCACCGGATTCTTATTAAACACCTATACCCAGCTTCCCTACTCTCTGGTGCTGATTGCGGTTGTGCTGGTTTCCATTTTGCTGGGCATTTCGGTGGGGTTCATATCCCTGCGGATCGAAGGAATCTTCCTGGCCATTGTTACCCTGGGCCTGTCCGAAGTATTGGGGCAGGTTTTTTTGAACGCCGAATTTACCGGCGGCCCTAACGGGATGCGGACGGGGTATATCAGAATTCTGCCGAACCTTTTGAATTTGAGGACCAATATTTCGACGCTCTATTATATTGTTACGGTTGTTTTGGTGCTTCTGATGTTCCTGACCAGCAACCTGATCGCCAGCCCGACCGGACGGGCTATGCTGGCGATGAAAAACAGCACTTCCGCCGCCCAAGCCATGGGGATCAGCCTCCTGAAATACCGGCTGCTTGCGTTTATTCTGGCCACGGTTTATGCGGGAATCGCGGGATCGCTCCACATGATTTACGGCCAATATACCGATCCGGTGCAATGGACCATCATGTTTTCCTTGAATATTCTTGCGGCCTGCCTTGTGGGAGGGGCCAAGTCAATATGGGGCGTTCTGATCGGGACCTTGATTATCTTCGGTTTGACGCCCCTCTTTTTTCAGGACATTACGTTTCTGAGGAACAACTCCTGGGTAATGAGCGTTATTTCCGGCGCTCTGATTATTTTGGTTGTTATGTTCTTTAAAGGCGGCATCATACAATTATTGAGGAATTTGCTGCTGTCTATACAGAATTGGCGGAAGAAAAAGAAGGAATACCGTTTTGGCAAAGATGAATAGCACGACCCGGCTAAGCCGGCCGCGTTTTGGCGAGCGGCTCAAGGAACAATATTATTTCTTCATCAGGCAGATTGACGAGACCCGGGTAGAAAGACTGGGGATCAGGGCCGGCATGATTGAACAGTATATGCCCATACGGCGGGAGCGGCTGAACAGCGGAATAGAAAAAAAGCTGGCCCTCTTTGATTATGCGGCGGAAAAGGAACTTTCCGCGCTGCAAGACAAGTTTTTGCCGGCGGAAGAGCTTTTTAAGAAGAAGTATGCCCAAAAAGAAGACGCCCTGAATAAACAGTACCGGCTGAAATTTCGGGAGTACCGTCAAAAACTGCGCCGCGCCGAAGGCGTCGTAGACGCGGACAATAACCTGCCCGGAGAGCTTGCCCCGGAGTCGGCAAAGAAGGTTGAAGTTTATGAGGCGGAACTGGAAGCGGAAAAAAAGAGGATAATACAGAAAGCCGCGGATCAGTTTATCAAAAAGGAAACTTCGGGAGACCGGGACGGCGCCGAAGCGAGAAGCCGATGGGAAGAACGGAAAAAAGAACTCGCTGAAGAACGGGATCGTCTCAAGAAAGGACTAGAGGCAAAAGCTGACGCGGAGTACCGGATCTTTGCGGAGCATAATGAAAAGCGCATCGCCCGGATAAAAGAGAAACTCAATGCGGAGCGAAGAAAATCCGAAGCGGTAACCACCAAAAGTCATACCCTGGTCTTGCCGGAAGATGTGGCTCTGCGGCTGGACGGCCTGTGTATGTATTTCGGCGGATTGAAAGCGGTGGACGGCCTTTCATTTGATGTTAAAAAAGGCGAGATTTTCGGCCTCATCGGCCCCAACGGATCGGGTAAAACCACGGTATTTAACTGTATTACCCAGTTTTATAAACCCACCAGCGGCGAGATTTGGTTTAATGACCGGTATGGAACAACCCTCAGGCTCAACAAATATGCCGTACATAATATCATCAAGACCGGCATCGTGCGTACTTTTCAGAATATTGAGTTGGTTGCGGAATTAACCGTGCTGGATAATCTTCTGATAGCGGCCCATACCCAATATCATTCCGGCTTTATTTCCCACATGTTTTTTACACCTACGTTAAAACGGGAAACCGAGGTGTTAACCCCAAAGGCCCTGGGTATTCTTGAGGAGATGAAGCTGCTCCATTTGAAGGATGCCTACCCGGTGGGTATGCCCTACGGGGTGCTGAAGCGGATAGAACTTGCCCGCACCCTCATGGCGGACGCATCGCTCATTATTCTGGATGAGCCTGCGGCGGGCTTGAACGAAAAGGAAACCGAAGAACTTACGGAACTCTTAAAACAGATTTCCCGGGAATATGAGGTAACGATCTTCCTGGTGGAGCATGATATGGGCTTGGTTATGGATATCTGCAATCATATCTGCGCTATTTCTTTTGGAAAAAAGCTGGCATACGGCGTTCCAAAAGAAATCCAGGAAAGTAAAGATGTGCAGGAAGCATATTTGGGAGTAGAATGATGGGCCATATTCTGGAGGTAAAAAATCTGGCGGTTGAGTACGGCGCTATCCGGGCCGTTAAGGGCGTTAGTTTTAATGTAGATCAGGGAAACATTTTTGCCATATTGGGGGCCAACGGGGCCGGTAAAAGCGCGACTTTGCGTACCATATCGGGAATCGTGAAACCTAAAAGCGGTGAAATCCTTTTTGAAGGGAAGAATATCGCCGGTAAAAGCATTTATTCGATAGCAAGATCCGGCATTTCCCATTCTCCCGAAGGCAGGCAGATATTAAGCGGGCTTACGGTGGAAGAAAACCTCAAGGTCGGCACCTATAGCTATGTGAAAAAAAAACGCGGCGTAAATGTAAAAAATACGGAACAAAACCAGGAATACGTGTATGCCATGTTTCCGATCCTGCAGGAACGGCGGAAGCAGCAGGCCAATACCCTGTCCGGCGGAGAACAGCAGATGCTCGCCATAGGCCGGGCCCTGATGTCCAGCCCCAAAATACTGATTTTAGACGAACCTTCCCTGGGGCTCGCGCCGATCATCGTAAAAAACATTTTCCGGTGTATCAAGGAAATCAGCCTTACGGGAACGACTATTTTAATCGTAGAGCAAAATGCCCTACAGACCCTAAAAATCGCCGATTATGCCATCGTACTGGAATTGGGAAGGATAACTATTGAAGGTGACGCCCGGGACCTGATTCGGGATCAGCGTTTGATCGACGCCTATCTGGGCAACAAAAAGAAGGAATGACCTCTTTAATCAGAGCATTCCCTAAATGGGTGGATAATCTTTAAGGACAAAAAGTTTTTAAAGATTCCTAAATATTTTTTTTGGAGGATAACTATGAAAAGAGTTGGAATGATTGCCATGATCGTATTATTGCTTCTGCCGCTGTTCGTTTTTGCCGGCGGCCAACAGGAAGGCGGCGCGGCGGGAAATGTGCTCCACATCGGGGCCGCTATTTGTTCTGAAGGAGCCTATGCTTTGGTCGGCGTACCCTACGGCAATTTTTACAAGGCTTACGTTGATTACATCAACCAGGCGCCCGAGTATAAGGACCTGCTCAAAGGCAGGACCATCAAGGCTACTATCTATGACGATAAGGGAGACGGCGCCGCGGGAAAAACGTATATTGAAAAACTGATCAACGACGATAAGGTTAACGCGCTGGTCGGCATTCTTGGAACCTGGAATGTGGTTGCCGCCAAGTATGAACTTGAAACAGCCGGAATCCCTTCGGTGTATTTCGGTACCGGTTCCAGCGCCCAGATGTTTGAACCCGCCAGCGGAAACCAGCGGTATATGATGGGAGTCCAGCCCCTTTACAAGACTGAAGGCCGCCTGATGTACCTTAGGGCGACCACCTACTTCAAGAACATCAAGTCCATCGGTGTGATTTTTTCCACTGCCGATGACGGCTTAAGCCTTAAGGCCGGCATTGAGACCCAGGCCGCTTTGGACAAGCGTCCCGCCGGAAGCAAACCTACCGTTATTTACCAGCCCATCGGTTCTTCCGATGCCGCTTCTATCGGCCCCCAGATCGCCGCGGTCCAGAACTGCGATGTCATCATTGCCGCCGGCAACCAGGCGTATTTTAAGGCCATCTATTCCGCCGCCTATGCCAATTCCGTTGCCCGGCCCAAACCGGTTATTACCTCCTATGTAAACATTGCCCCCACGAATATTCCCGCCGAAGCCGTTAACCCCGGAGCCGGGGAAATCTACGGCGCCGCCTGGGTTGTCTATAACGAGAAACCCGGTTCCAGCGCCGAAGCGGACCGCCGGCTCAAAGACTACCTTGAGTATTGCAAAATTGTCGATTGGGATACCAAGTACATCCCCGCTTCCGAAAAAGCGGCGTACAAGCAGAATGCTTATGCCATGAGTTCATATATTGCCGTAAAGACCTTCCTGGTCGGGATACAGCGGCTCAACGCCTCCGGCAAGCCGCTGACTCCCCAGAATTATCTGGAAGCCATGGAAAGCCAGCGGGTTCCCATCGCCATCTCAGGCGGCGTTAACTATGCAAGGGGAAGCCGGATAGGGTTGGATTCCCTTTCCTTTGTCAAATATCAGCCTCCCGCTTCTGGAACCGCCGCTGACGGGACCTTTACCGAAGTGGATCCTATGGTGTCTATTGATGAATTGATTACCAGGTTGGGCGGCTGACGTTCAGTAAAACCGGATTGCCGGTCTTCCGCCTCAAGCCCGGCGGCCTGGGGCGGATGTATTTACTTTTCCGGCAACGGAGTTGTGATTTATTTGGGGCGCAGCCCCTTTGTTTTAATACCCCGCAGCTTGCTGCGGTAACTGGGGGTGCGGGGGAACAAATCCCCCTCACCCCCGGTAGGAAGCGCCCCAAGGGGAGGGGTATAAAACCCCAAAAGGGCTACGCCCTTAATTAAGGAAGATGTATGAGCCACGAATATTCAAGTAAGGTGATTACGGTTGACCAGGCATTGTCTCTGGTAAAAGACGGTGATCATATCGTAACCGGCATGGCCGCGGCGGAGGCCCATGATTTTTTTATGGACATCCATAAAATCATCGACCGGGGGGTAAAGGACGTTACCGTCAGCAATTGCCTCCCCATGGCGGAAGGGGATTATTTGACCAACCCTCAGTACATTGGTAAGATTAACGTGAATTCCTGGTTTTATACGCCCCAGCTCAGGCGGAACCATGCGATAGACGCGGTGTCCTATATCCCCAATCACCTTCATAACGCCGGATGGAAACGCCGGGATCATATTAGAACAAATATTTTCGTCTGCAATGCCAGTATGCCGGATAAACATGGATATGTTTCTATTTCCCTCTCCGCTACCTATGAACGGGGGATACGGCTGAACGCGGACACGGTGATTCTGGAGGTCAATCCTAAAGTTCCCCGGGCTTTTGGGGATGTGGAAGTCCATATCAAAGATGTTGATTATTTCATAGAAACTAATTACGACATCCCCGAGATTCCCGATGTGGAGCCCAATGAAATTGACTACAAAATCGGCAAACTTATTGCGGATGAAATAGAGGACGGGGACTGCATCCAGTTGGGGATAGGAGGCATGCCGAATGCTATCGCCAAATCCCTGTATAACAAAAAGGACCTGGGCATTCATACGGAAATGCTGACCAGCGAAATGGCGAGACTGTTCGAAGCGGGGGTAATAACCGGCAGGAAGAAACGCATACAGCCCGGCAAGATGGTTTGTACCTTTGTTTTTGGAACCAGGTCCATGTACGATTTTGTTGATGATAATCCCGGTGTGGTCGTTCTGGACGGGGACTATGTGAACGATCCCTACGTGATAGGCCAAAACGATCATCAGGTGTCCATCAATTCTTCGGTGGAAGTGGATGTGACCGGCCAGTGCGCCTCTGAAAGCATCGGTACCAAACAGATCAGCGGTACCGGCGGGCAGGTGGACACCGCGATAGGCGCCCAGAATTCTAAAGGCGGCCGTTCCTATATCTGCCTCTATTCAACCGCCACGATCAAGGGCCCGGACGGGGAACCTAAAAAAATCAGCAAGATCGTCCCCTGCCTGAACCGGGGCGCCATTGTCAGCCTTTCCCGGATGGATGTGGACCGGGTGGTAACCGAATACGGCATTGCCTGCCTGCGGGGTACCAATGTCCGTGAACGGGTCCAGCGCCTGGCCGCCATTGCCCACCCCGATTTTCGGGAGGATATCATGCGGGAATCCCAGGATCTGGGTATTATCGGAAGGAAGTCTTTTTGATGGCGGAATTTGAATTTCAGCAAAAAAAGGTTTACTATGAATCCTACGGTTCGGGGGAACCAATTCTTATCTTGAACGGTATCATGATGTCAACTAAGAGCTGGGGCCCCTTCATCGAAAATTTTTCCCATAACAACCGTCTCATTCTGGTGGACTTTTTTGATCAGGGGCAAAGCGCCCGTATGACCTGGGCCTACGATCACGGGATTCAGAGAGCGCTGACCGGCGCCCTGCTGGATCACCTGGGCATCGAGAACGTAAATATATGCGGCATCTCCTACGGCGCGGAAGTGGGGCTGGGATTTGCCGTGAAACATCCGGAACGGGTACGACGGCTGGTGCTCTTTAACGGGGCGGCCCGTACCGCCCCGCTGCTCGCCGACATCGGCCATGCCTGGAACGAGGCGGCCAAGCTGGAAGGCGGCCTGGCCTACTACCTCGCGGCGATTCCGGTGATCTACTCCGACGCCTATTATGAACGTCAAAAGGACTGGATGGATAAACGGAAAGAACTGCTGGTTCCCTATTTCGCGAATCCCGAAGTGAAGGAACGGCTTATCCGCCTGACGAACAGTTCTGAAAATTTCAACGTGGCGGATGAACTTTCCCGGCTTGATATGCCCGTACTGGTAGTCAGCGCGGAGAATGATTACCTTATTCCCTTGAGGGAGCAGGAAACGCTCATTCGGGGTATTAAGGATGTCCATCATGTTGTTTTACCTGATTGCGGCCATGCTTCAATATACGAAAAACCCCTGCTCTTTTGCGCCCTGACGCTTGGTTTTATCAACGCCGCCCAGACCGGTTTCGCTCTTTAATCTCCCC
>JAIRLQ010000307.1 GCA_031259345.1 Treponema sp. | reverse complement strand
CCCGAGGGCGCTGTGCATTTGTTCGCCGTAAAGCCCCGAAGGGGATGAGGAAAGTTCGGGAAATGACCAGTTGGAGGGGTTAAAGTCCGAGTTGTCGCACTCATCGAGCTTAAACCCGGAAACGCCTTTGTCAACAAAATTTTCACGATGATAGCCGCTGAACAGGTCCCGGACTTTTGTGTCCGCCAGATCGGGAACCAGACCGCCCCATACTTCATAATCGCCGGAACAGGATTCAAGGTTTTTATAAAGTTCCGATGTTGGATGGACAAAAACATGCTCCCACAGGTTGACATGATAGCCCCGGTTTCTTAATTCCTGTAACAGTTCCTCCGGTTCGGGGAAAAGGGCCTTGTTCCACAGATAGGTACAGGAATAACTGTGGGTATGCCATCCCGGTTCAATGCCAATCACATCAACCGGGATCTTGTCCCCGCGGAATTGTTCCGCCAGTTTCAGTACATGCTCCTGATCCGCGCCGCCGTAGTTCCGGTACCAATTACCCAGCCCCCACAGCGGCGGGAGGCATCCGCCGCCGGAAAAAAGATTGTACCGGCAGACGGCTTCCAGCAGGGAAGGCCCCTCAAAGAAATATATATCCGCGCCTTTACAGTTTGGTATCTCAATAAGAACGCGGCGTTCATTTTTTGCCCGTTTCAAAGCGTAAAGGGCCTGCTCTGAAAACTCGTTATGTTCTTTTACCGGTTCAGAAAAATCTTTTGATGATCCTCTGATTCCATTGGTGCCAAGATAGAAGGTAACATAACGAAAAGTATCCACCAGAAGCCCGTATCCCGCGGTGGACACATAAAACGGAACCGGCGCGTGGCTTTCGCCGGTATCGGTAACAGGATCGCTGTTTACCTTCATAAACCGGCGGCGGCCCGCGTGATTAAACGAATGGAATTGCAGGCCAAAGCCGTAAAAGTCCTCGACATTTTTCATGGGGACTTCGACGGTAAAACCGCGTTTTGTTACGCGGCCTGAGACTGCGCCGGTCTCAAACGGCAGCGAACCGCCCTCCGCACAAGGCGGTTGTACGCGGCCCGTTCCGAAGAGTTTTACCGGCGTGGTTTTTTCCGCCGTGCCGAGTGTCAAACGGTACACGCCTTTAACAGTATTCATGCCGTTTCCCGTTTATATTCTATAGGGAACCTCTGGAAACCCAACCGGCGTTTCCAGAGGTTCCCTATATTTAGAGTTGTTCAGAAACTTCAGATTTCCTGACATTATACCGGATCATTTTCAGGTACAAGTTCCTTCAGTTTAATGGGTATCAAGATATTTCTGCACCTGATCAATTACCGCCTGACGTATGACATCCAGGCCGGCGCTTTTTACTTTGGCATAATATTCTTCCAGCGCTTTCCGTGTTTGTTCCGGCCTTCCCGCGAGGCCAAGCATCAAAATAGGCCGGTAGGTGGCCTGTATGCCGGCAACCGCGGCATAGGCGGTCCTCAGCGCCGAATCCGCTTCGTTGTTAAAAATAAAACCCGGAATGGGACTTGGAATATAGGTATCGGGATTATTTTGATATTGGAAAATATCCTTAATAACATCGGGATAATTTACATCGGTTCGGATAAAACCGGGATTCCAGGTCATCTCATAACCGGGAAAGGTATATTTATTGGCCGGTGAAAGATTCTGATACTCATTATCCCCAAAGGCTTTCCAGTCTTCCCCCTCAATACCCAATTCAAAAAGATCATGATTTTCCCTGCTTTGAAACAGCCAGTCAATAAAACTCATGGTTTTATCAATTTTTTTCGATTGCCGGGGAATACAGAGAAAATTCCAGGCGGTCAGGGGCTGGGACACAATCCGTTCCCGTTTTTGCATGGCCGGCACATACACATAAGCTTCCACCGATTTACCCGCGGCTTCCATTGCGCTTGCGGCGGAAAGATACTGCGAGATATTTCCTTCCATGGCGGCTACTTTTTCAGCGTAAAAACTCGGCATATCGGTTTCGGTTTGACGGTCGGACGGAGTATACCGGGCCCATTTGGGTATAAGATGAACGGCCCGGTCATTCCGTGTATTCCGGTTATAGGGAGGGGGAAACATGGCATAGGCCGAATCCGGATCGCCAAGGGTCGCCGCGCCGAGGACCTTTTTTTTATCCGCGCTAATGGCGACATCAAACATCATGCCCACGCCGTGTCCGCTGCCGTCAATGTTGATAATATTCTTTGCCCGTTTTTCAATAATATCATCATCAAGATAATAAAAAGCCCTGGATACGCCTATTCCCAGGGGGGCTGCCATATCAAGGAATCCCTTGTCAATATCCGCCTGCACGTTCCCAAAGAAGGTTTCCAGTTCCGCGTTGGAACTGATGGGAGGCATATTATATTTTTCACGGAGATCTTTTCGGATAAGAATAACCTGAATGTCTTCCGCGGCCTGGGTAAACGGTATAGCGTAAATTGATCCGTCGGCATTGGTTACCTGGGCCAGATATTCCGGGGGAAACGCCTTTTGCAAACCCGGATAGTTATCATTATTAAAATAACGGGAAATATCCGCGTAAGCGCCCTGGGAAGAAAGCCGGTTCAGATTCATCCAGTATGCGTCAAATACCAGGTCCGCGTCTTCCTGGTTGCTCATTATAAGGGGTATTTTTTGCCGGTGATCCGCGCTGGAGCTCCAGATAATATCAAGTTTCACATTAAGCGTGTCTTTCGTTTTTTCATAAAATTTATTTAATACCTTGTCCATGTTCTGCGCTTCACCGAACAGGTATATTTTAAGGCTTGTTTCACCTTCGGTTCTTTTTTTGCAGGAACCAGCCAGAAAAGGCAGGGTGAATAATACCGCGGCCAGCCAGAGGGTACAGAAAGAATTCCGTATAACGCTGTTCATTTTCAATCTCCTTAAAATAACGTTGTTCAGAAACTTCAATTTTCTGAACAAGACTCCTTTTATAAACTTGAACCTGTTCAAAACATACGGTTTTGAAAAAATCTCAATATGCAAGGGAATCCGGAATTTCCCGGGGCTCCCCTGAACCGCCTTTTTCCCCTTCAGCTAGCCCTTAACCGCCCCCACCATAATACCGGAAGTAAAATACCGCTGCAAAAAGGGATACAGCAGTACTATGGGGCCGATAGTTACCATAGCGGTTGCCATTTTTATGGTCGAAGAAGGCAGGTCAAGCGCCTGAATACGCAGCTGCCCGGCCATCTGGGTCATGAATTCCACATTCCGCAGCATTTTCATTATCATCATCTGCAGGGGCTGCAAATGGTTGCGGTCTATAAATAACATCGCCTGAAACCAGTTGTTCCAGTACCCCAGCGCATAAAACAGGCCGATGGCCGCGAGGGAAGGAACGGAAACCGGCAGAATGATCCTGAACAATATGGAAATTTCATTGGCCCCGTCAATACGGGCAGACTCGGCCAATGAAGAGGGAACAGACATGAAAAAGTTCCGCATCAGGAACATATTCCAGGGATTAATCAGTACCGGAATAATAAGCGCCAGAAGATTGTCTTTCAAATGCAGATAACGGGAAATAAGCATGTAGGTAGGTATCAGGCCGCCGTTAAAAAGCATGGTAAAATACACAAAGAAATTTATTCTGTTGCCGTATTTCAGCTTGCCGGATGCCAGGGGATAGGCGATCAAAACGGTAACCAGCAGGCTGAGGAGCGTCCCGAAAAAGGTAACGAACAGGGATACTCCGTATGACTGGTATATCTGGCTGGTTTTGAATAACATCTTGTAGGCCGAAAGGGATACTTTCCGGGGAAACAGGCTAAAACCGTATTTTGCCACAGACAACTCATCGGAAAAGGATGCCGACAGGGCTATCATAAACGGAATAACACAGGCGGCGGTAAAAACAAAAACAGCGCTGTAACAAACAAGGGCAATCGTTTTGTCTCCGGCCGATTCGCGTATACCTGGGTTTCTTTTGATGCTAAAAACCATTGTTTTTCCCCTTAAAAAATAGCCGAACCGGGTTCCAGTTTACGGGCAATAAGATTGGCGGAATAAACGAACACCAGCCCAAAAACACTTTGCAGCATACCTACCGCCGTGGCCATACCGTAGTCGCTCATACTGCGAAGCATCCGGTAAACATAGGTGTCGATAACATCGGTGGCAGAAAACAGCAATGCGTTATCCTGAACAATACCGTAGATCATTCCAAAATCCCCGTAGAAAATCCGCCCTACGCTGAAAAGCGTCATCAGGATAATGACCGGCCTGAGGCAGGGAATGGTGATCCTCATTATTATTTGCAGCCTGCCGGCGCCGTCAATACGGGCCGCTTCGAATATTTCGGCGCTCATGCCGGTTATGACGGCGATGTAAACTACCGCCATATAACCCGCCCCCTGCCAGATGCGTAATATAACCAGTATCAAGGGCCAAATATCCGGGGAGGAATAAAAATTAACCGCCATGCCGTACCGCTTGAGAAACATAGGGATAATTCCCCCG
>JAIRLQ010000281.1 GCA_031259345.1 Treponema sp. | reverse complement strand
CAAAGCTCCGATGCTTCTATTCCGAGATGAATTAATTCCGTTCCAAGATGAATTACCGGGGTTCCGGGCAGGGTTAATTCGGTTTTGAGCGGAATTGCCGGAGTTCTGAGCTTCGCTTGTTTGGTTCCGGATAGAACGGTTGGGGGTACGGGAGGCGGAAACCGGGGATACGGCGTTACTACCGGGGTAAAAAGTTTAGGCGCGTAAAATTTTTGGAAAGGGAAGGGGGCGTATCTTTCTTGTTCTATTTTGGATTAGTGATTTCTTTTACAGCCCCCGGACAAAAGCAATGCGGATCGATAGTATGGGGCCGCTTTGATGTTCCGGGGTTTTTTAGGCGCTTTCAAAACTTTAGTTTTTGGAAGCGTCTCACTGCTTTTTGATTTTAAGCTCGCCTTCTTTTCCTTCGATGGTTTCTTTTATACGGGTAATTTCCGCGAGCATGGAGCTTACCGGGGCATCGCTTTTTGAGATTATGTCCGAGCCCCGCTCGGCAAAGGATTCATAGACTTCGGCGCCAAGCCTGGCGATGAGTTTTTGGGCCTGCCCTTCAAGCTGTTTTATTTCCAGCATGAGCACGCCAATCTCTCCCAGTTCCTGTGCTTTTGTCCCCGCTTTGACGGCAAAATCTTTGGATGCCGCCACCCCCTGATTCAGTAAGTCTTTCATGCGTTCACTAAATGTCATAATTAACTCCTCCTATAATAGCCGCTTTTAGCGGCGGTTTAATCGAACACGAAGGCGAAGCGTTCGTGATGACTCCTTGTATTATTTCCGCTTAATGCCAAGGATGGTCAGGTCGTCGTACTGATCATCCTCCTGAACATGAGTATAATACATATACGCGTCATTTCCCGGGTTTTCTTTGGTATAAACGCAATAATTACGGTACTGCATAAAGTGATCTTTAAGGAAGGCGTCGACTTTTTTGTCTACCAGCACCCGGTTGTCTTCCGCCGCCTTGGGGTTCTTGTAAAGGCGGAACATTTTTTCTACCGAGACCATTGCCATAATCACTTCTTCAACCTGCCCCTTGCATTCCGAAAAATCAAAAGTCAGATCTTTGTCTTCCCCTTCGCCGTTGTGCCATTTGTGAAGGGTATAAAGCCGCCTGTTCATTACCGCGTCAACAATTTCCTGTACCCGGTCGGGGCCCATTTCTTCGTCCCCCTGACCTACGGTGTGGGTTTCGTGGGGGGTATCCTTTTCGCCTTCTTCGCAGATGATTTCTTCAAAAGCGGCGTTGCGGAATTTCCGTTTGGCCTCTTCAATACCGTCAGTGTAGAGCAGGAGCATGTCGCCCCGGTCCAGGGTCATGGTCTGCACTGTGTAGCCGCCTTTGGATTCGACCAGGAAGTTGGGGAGTACGCCGGTGGCGGGGGTTTCGGGAAGGGTGAGGGTTTTTATCCGCCCTTCGGAAGCGTCAAAAAGATGAATGATATTATCGCCGGCATTGCAAAAACGGATGAGGCCTGTCTGGGAATCCACAAGGCAAAGGGTAAAAGCGGCAAAACGGCCTTTAAACGCCAGGGTTTCGATAAAGTCGTTGATCTGGTAAACCACGTCTTCGATGTGCATGCCCTTTTCCGTGGGCTTCCACTGTTTAAAATAGCCCAGGAACATGGTGGCTACCTGGATCATAATGAGCGCCGCGGGGATGCCTTTGCCTGCGACATCACACTTGATAACCGCGTAATAACGGCCGCCTTCAAGTTCCCGGTAATCGAAGTAGTCGCCGGACACGCCTTTTGCGCCTTCGTAATAACCAAAGAAATACAGGTTTTTTGTATCCTTATAACCCGAGCTGAGTTTGTTGCCGTCACGGTCAAGATCAAGGGGGATAAACTTTTTTTGGATTTCTTTGCCAATTGAAAGATCGGATGCCGCCGCCGCGGCTTTAACAAGGCCGTGGGTCATTTCGTTGATCGTATCGCCCAGGACGGCAAGCTCGTCCCGGCTTTTTAGATATATGTCCACTCCGGCAAGATCTTCTTTGTCTTCGGTATCCCGGATGGTTTCCACATGTTTTACCAGCTTGCGTATAGGCTGTATAATTACCATCGCAAGTATAAGGGCGCCAATCGCGCCTATGGCGATGGCTGCCAGGGCGACGATAAGGATAATCCACAGCAGATCCCGCTGGCCTTCGGCTATTTGACCGAGTATGGAATCGATGGAAACATTCAGGCGGATAAGCCCCCGGAAAAACAGGTCGTCGGAACTTTGCCGGTACATTACAGGTTTAAAGAAGATGTAATTGTGATTCGCCGATATTTGGAAATCCGTCAGGTTGAAATCAGGCTCCGATCCTATGACGCTGCCAATTTCCTGAAGCTGCTCGGTTACCCGGGCTTCCAGGGTTCTGGTCTGTACCTGAATGTCCGCAAGCCGCTGCTGGCTTGCGGTATCGGCAAGCAGGGCCAACTCCTGGCCTTCCCTGTTAAGGGCGGCTATACTTTCGGAAATGCTGCCTACTTCTTCCCTGGCCCGATTGTTCAGTTCTTCCGAAATGCCGCCAAGGCGCGGGCTAAGGCTGTCGCTAATCCGTGAAATTCCGCTTTGGTATTCGGCGGTGTCTATCTTTTCAAGTATATTGGGGTCATTTGTAGCCCAAACCTGGTCCTCAAATATGGTAGATTCGGAATTGTATCCCGTAATGGTTACATACTTCGCTTCGGGTACAGAAGTCATAAGGCTGGGGAGAAAGCCCAGTTCCAGCGCGTTCCGCTGGGGAAGGTATACCCGGGCATTGGTGGCCAGGCCTTCAAGAAGCACTTTTGAACGGTCCCAAAGGCCCTGGAGCAGGGTTTCCTGCTGGGTTCTGGTCATCATAAGGTAAAGGGGTACCGACACCATGGCAACTACCATCATAACCAGGGCGACTGTAAAGGAAGCAAGTTTAACCCTAAGGCCCATGCCCTGCCGTTTTATTCTTGTAATGCGTTTTTTCTTTTCATTAGGCATAAAATCTCCTGTAATAAGCGCGGCGGCGTCGAGCTTTAGCGTGGCGCTTTCCGCAATGGTTTCGCCGATCCCCCTAAAAGTAACGATTATTCCAAGGACGCATAAAAGGATAATCCCCAGTACAATAAAGAGCGGAGCGTCAAAGACAAAGCGGCGCGCCTCGCGGCGGGCCCACGAAGGTTTCCATTCGGCGGAATAATCCCCGAATTTGACGGTACCTATTTTGTTAACTGTTACAATGGGGTCTGTCATATAAATGCCCCGGACAGGATGTTCAACACCCAGGCGGTAGACGCCTTCATTGGGCTCGGTTGAAAAGATATCCGAAATTTCCCTGTCCGACGCCACTCTGTAATCGCCCCGGGAAAGAAGGAACTCCCGGTCATACGGCTCTTTGCCGTCGGCATCCAGGAAAACCCGGGTTGCAGCTCCGCCCACTTCAAAGCCCCGGCCAAAGATGTTTAGCGTCAGGTTGCCCTGTTCATCTTGCCGGGCATCCGCCCAGGTTATGTATGTTACCGGAACGTATTTGTTGGTTCTAAAATAGAGGCTGGAAACAGGCCCGACATTTCCCACTTCGTCAATGGCCGCAACCATGAATACCCAGACGCCATCGTCCTGGTTGGTAAAAGAGGCGGAAGTGCCTGTTCCCATAACACGGGGGCTTTCGATAATGGGCCTTTGTTCCGAATAGGCCGCAAGGAAGGCTTCGTTATCCATGCCGTCATAGGGCAAAGCGGAACCCAAAAAGCGCAGATTCCAGGCATAGCCCGCAATATCCTGAGTCTGAGGGACATTCCAGTTAACGGTAAAAGTATTGGAAGGAAGATAGCCCCCCTCGTCCAGTTCAGGCTCCATAATGACTAACGCCGGAGGGGGGGTAGTATCCCGTATATATTCAATACGGGAAGGCGGGGACCAGTTCCCCGCATAGTCCAGGGCAATGATGCTGAAATACCAGGTTCCGTCTTCATCCGCCGTCCGGATCAGGTTTACCGCAGCCTGGCCGGCGTCATTGTAAATCATTACATTCGCAGGCGGAACCGCGCTTTCATCCCTGCTCCAGGAATAGGAAAAGCCCTGAATACCGGAGGTATCAAAGGGAACATTCCAGCCAAGGCTGACCTGATCCCCGCGGGCCCGCCTTCCGGGCGTAAAATTCCGCGCCAAAAGCCGTACCGGCGCGACGCTTGTGTCCGGCATAAGGGAATAAATACGCGAAGTTCCCCGGTAGGTATTCTGCCAGAAAACAAACAGGTCCTTTCCGGAAACTACGGGCCTGCCAAAAGCCGCTTCCCCGTTTATGGAACCGGAAAGTTCCGTATTTTGCCAGACAAGCGCGTCATGCTGGGCCAGGATAATACGGGTATCTCCCCGGCGGTTATCAAACCAGATAACCCTAACGTTTCCGTCAAAATTAAAGGCAACGGGGTTATTGCAGTAGGCTTCGACCGTATTAAGCCGTTCCGCGATGCCTCTGACGGAACCGTCCGTTTGCAGGCTGACGCCGTAAATCTGGGGCGAGCCCGTACGGAAACGCCGTTCCCACACCAGAAAAAGCGAATTGTTTTGAACCGAAAGATGGGGCCTTTGGTTATCAAAGCTGTCCGCTGTTGCGCCGGTATACATAAAGCTGTCCTGGAAGCCGGTAACACGCCGGGAGGACGACCATGTTCTTCCGTTGTCTCTCGATGTTTTAAGAAAAAGCTGGAACGTGGGAATTGACTCTACCCCGCCAACAAAGGACTGGAACACCACGTATTCCGTTCCGCCAAAGGAAACATGGGAAGGTAAAAAGTTAAGCTGTAGTGAACTCTCCATTACAAAAGGCATAAAACCCGACCAGGTCATGCCGTCATCGGACAGGGCATAATACAAAGACAGGCTGCTTTCTTCGCCCCTGGTTACAAAGAGAATATAGCCGCCGTCGGAACGTATAAAAACACGGGGCGCTACCGAGCCGTCGGCGCCCGAAAGCACCCGGGACTTGCTGAAAGTAAGTCCCTTGTCATCGGAGATAAGTATTTCAGATTCTGAAATCGACGCGGCGGTGGCAATAAGGATACGCCCCCGTTTGTCGATTGCCGCGCTAAGTATAGAAGGTTCTTCGCCCGAATAAGAATAGGGCCCGCCGACAAGGCCCCGGTTTTCCCAAACTCCGCCGGCATCTTTTACCGCCAGGGCGATATTGACGGCGGAGGTTCCCCGTCCGCCCGGAACCTGCCAGGCAAGTATGCTTAAATTTTCTGAGGAAGCGCTTACAGGAAATTTCCCGCCGGCTTCGGAAAAGACTTCGGGCTCTTCCCAAAAGAGATCGGCCTGCCCAAACAGCATCCCGCCGCAAAAAACAAAGAGTAAAAAGCAAATTAACCAACCCCGCCGCAAAGCGGACGGGGCATGGACCCGCATGCGAATCCAAAAACCGGGGTTAGCGTGTTTCATTGCAAGACCAATTGAATCCTTCTTTGAAGTTCCAGAATAAGAGTAGAATTCCGGTTCCGCGGATTTTGTAAAAGCTGCTGCACAATAGCATTGGCGGTAAGGTAATTACCCTGAATATACTCCTGAACCGCCCTGTCATATTCCCTCTGGGAATCGTAGTCCAGAACAATAATCCCCGTACCGGTCATCCTGGTAAGTACCACATCTTTGGCGATCATAGCATCGTTGTTATTGGGATTAAGCTCCAGAGCGCGGTCAAGCCGGGTAAGGGCAAAGGGGTATTGCTCCTGATCCCTCAAATTCAGGATAGCCTGGGCTTCCCGGGTAAGGCGGGTGGATTCCGCCAAATCCCTTGGGTCGGGCGGCGGCGGACGGTAGCCCATGTCAATTTCCGCCTGGCTAAGAAGTTCCCGAATCCGGGGATAAGAGGGGTTAATTTCCACAAGATCCTGCAAATCCGCAAAAGATTCCGGGGAACGCCTGTCCGGCTTGGTTCCGGCTACCGCCTCGTTAAGACGGCTCTGGAATGCGGCGTTAAAGGCAGGCAGATCCATCTGCTGTTCAATACGCAGATCCAGAAGCCGGGCTTCCTTGTTCATGGGGAACATAAGCCGGACTTCCCGGGTTTTTTGGCGGGCCTTGTCAAAACTTTGCAGCGCGGACTGCTTTTGATTGTTTTGCGAAAGCCGGACCCCTTCCTCATAATTTTTTTTGGCATCCGAAAGAAACTGGCTCATTTCGGCATAAAGAGGCGCCGTAGGCGGTATGGTTCTTTGGGACTGAAGGGAAAGGGCTCCCCTGACCAAGCCAAGCCAGTAAATGACTTCCGGGTCCGCGGTAGAATTGGTAGTATTCCAGCGGTTTTGCGCCCGGACAAGCTGATCTTCCGCCTGTTCAAGATTTCCGGCGTAATAATTGTTTCTGGCATTGGTTACCAGGGCGCGGACATCCCTTACAACGATTTCGTTTTCGATCCTGACAATGTCGGCCCCCAGTTCCAAAAGCCGGGTATCCCACGAAGACCTGAGCGAAGCCGATTCCTGAATGCTTAAAGATTCATTGTAACGGTTGGTGGCTCTGTCGAGCCTGTCCCGGGCAATATCAAAATTGTTGCGCCCAAGGGCCGCCCGTGATTCCTGTATCAGCCTGTCGCCTTCCAGACGCAGGGCATCGGCCCGGGCAATCCGGGTACGGGCATCCGCGGACAGGGCCCCGGACCGGCTCCGGAGATCTTCAAGCCTTGAAACCAGCCTGCCGGCTTCGGAATAAAGAGGCGCCACATTCCTGGCGGAGACGCCGGAAGCAATTAAGTCCGGGCTTTCGGCGGCATAAGCGTCCAAAAGTTCCCTGCCCGAATTCAGATTAACCGAAGCCTTCAGGCTCATCCCGGTAAAGGCAGCCAAGGCTTCGGCAGGATAATGGGCAATAAAAACAGTACCCCCGGACTCCAGGCTTATGCCCTGGAGCATGCGGTTAGCTTCGGCAAATTCCGTTTCCCTTGCGCTCACCTCCCCAAAAAGATCTTCATTGGAAATGGTGTAACGCCGTACTATAGCGGCGAATTCCTGGTTTTTAAGTTTTTCGTTCAGGGCTTTCGCCAAAGAAAGGGTGTCCTGTAAATAAGAAGCCCCGTCATTCCCGATTAAAGCAATATCCAAAGAGACGCCATCTTCAAGAGCGCTAACTTCGCCCGCCAGCGCATTAAAGTTCCGGCGGTTTACAAGCTCCTCGGAAACCGCGGCAGCGGCATTCATGGTACCCTGGCGGAAATTGTTTAGAGCAAGAAAACCCGGACTGGTTAAAACCTCCGAACGTTCCCCTATATCGTTAAGAATCCGCATAAAGGCCAAAGACCTGTCCATTGATTCATGCCTTAAAACATCCGGCACTTTTGAAACCAAAACAGGCTTGTCAAAAATTGTCGTTTCGGGCATTCCGGCAGCCCGGTAAAAACCGAGCCAGATATCGTCCATATTGAAAAGAATGCCCAGATAGTCCCGTGTTTGATCGATAAGGGAAAGCTGCCCGTAGCTATCAGCGGCCAACGCGCCCTTTACCGCGTTGAAATTTCTTTCCGCCAGGGAAGCGACATAACGTTCGCCCCGGCCCGCCCTGTCCTGCCAATAACGGTCAAGGGCGCCAATCATCCCTTCGCCCCGGTCCGCAGGCCCCCGTATCAAGCGGCCCGCAAACGCAAGGAAAGACTGGTCGCCGATATTCTCGTCCGCGCTTTGCAAAACAATCAGATTTTCCTCGAAACTGTTTCCCACCTCAACTATAGAACCAAAAATCCGGGTGAGTTCCGCCACAACGGAAGCGAACTCGCCGTAGCTTTCGTTTATCTGTTCCGGAGCGGCATCCTGGGGCAGGCCGCTCAGCCTTTGAACAGCGCTGTCAAGACGTTCCGCAACGGGACCAAATTCATTGACCCCCCTTTCCAGGACCTCAATCCCCGTCCGGGCAGCCTGCTCCATCTCTTCTCCAAAGCCCGAATCAAAGAAATCGGCCCGGTAAATATCCAGCCCGGAAGCGTACATACGGAGAGCCCCGCCGTAATCACCCTGGACAAGGAGAGCCCGGCCCTGTTCCATAATGTTGTCCAAACGCTTCCGGTTCAGGTTGAAAGCGGCCAAAGCCCGTATCTGATTTAGGAAACGCCGGACCGAAGGGTTTGACGCCGGCTCGATACTCGTCAGCCTGTCCGTAAGCTCGACAATCTTTTCGTTATTGTCCGGATCATTTACCAGAACATCCAGAAGCTCGTCGGCAAAAGTATTGTACTGTTCACGAAGCTTGACAATGCGCTGGAGCCGCTTTTGGGCATCGTCAAATTTATCGGGGTTGATTTTTATATATTCCGTAAGCGTCTGAATGGCGTCATCGTAACGCTTGTTTTCGATAAGACTGTCGGCCTCCTGTAGAACAGCATCCCTGGTCCCCCGTGCCTCCAGAGGGACCGCCGCCGCAAAGAACACCAGAACGGCCAGTAAAAGAGAAAACAATTTTTTCCCGCGGCAACACACCGTAAAGCCGGAAACCATTACAAACAACCCATTTAAGTATAGTATACCCTACAAATATCGGAAAAGCCCAGAAGACTCTGTAATCTTTACCCAAATAAAACGGATCCGTAGTTGGATTTTAACGCAGCGTAATTAGGTGAATGGATTTCTTATTTAAACCGATATATTATATGGGTTAGAAATGAAGAAATCAGTCTTCCTGTTGAGCCTTTCCCGCAAGCCGCTTGCTTTCCCAAAAGCCGAATTTTTAGGAAAGGCTCTGTTATGTATACTTTTCCTCCTCAGGGCAGGTTTTTTGCCGTCTTTGGATTTTGGCCCCGATTCCTACGGCTCCATATCGGACTACCTTAATTCCATTTACGGACCGGACCCAAACGCCGCCCTGACCGCTTTTCCGGTACTGAACGTTCCCATGGGCGGCCGCTCCGAAGGCATGGCAGGGGCCTTTGCCGCGGTTTCCGACGACATTTCATTCATCGAATACAACCCCGCCGGCTCTTCCATGCTTTCAACATCCGAGTTTGCCCTTTTTCACAATAACTGGATAGCGGACACCAAGATTGAAGGGG
>JAIRLQ010000253.1 GCA_031259345.1 Treponema sp. | reverse complement strand
GTTTTTTCATCCGCCACGCCCCAAAAAAGCACGTGACAACGGGTGGACGAAAAAAGGCCGCATGGCGTAGGCCCCGTAAAAGCCGCTCTTCGGAATAAAGCATCAGGCCGGACCCCCGGCTATTTTATCAGGCGCCTTTTCTGCTTTACTTGGGTAAACTGAGAATTGCTGTTTTACCTCGTGACAAACTCAAATCTGTGGAGTATAAAGAATAGGCTGAAAAAATGAAAACCTTGACGAAGCATATCAAATCTTAAGCGGCGGACGGGCATGATAATCACCGTGACCCTGAACCCCGCCCTGGACAAAACCGCCCGGGTCGATGTGGTCCGGGCCAACGCGCTTAACCGCCTGCGGGATGTAACGCTGGACGCCGGGGGTAAGGGCGTAAATGTTTCCGCCCTGATCCGCTCCCTAGGGGGCGAAAGTATCGCCGTTGGTTTTTGGGGCGGCGGCGCCGGGAAGGAACTGCAGTCCCTTATCGCCAAAAGGGGGCTCAAATCCGACTTTGTGCGTATCGCCGCCGTAACCAGAACCAATCTGAAAGTAGTAGCCGATGACGGGGGGCTCACCGAATTCAACGAGCCGGGCCCGCGGATAGATCCCGATGAGTGGCGGGAACTGGAAGAAAAACTTTCGGGCTATGGGATTAAGGGAAATACGGTGGTGCTTTCCGGAAGCCTTCCCGCCGGTCTTGGTCAGGATACCTACAAAAAACTTTCCGTCATGCTGCGCCGGGCCGGAGCGGCGGTATTTCTCGATGCCGACGGCGAGGCCCTGAGGTACGCCCTTGAGTCCGGTCCGGAGGGGGTTCCCGATTACCTCAAGCCGAACCGGTACGAACTGCTTCAGTATTTTGGCATCCCGGACGACGAGGGCGTGACGGAAACAAAACTGGCGGACCTCTGCCGGGCCTTGATCGGCAAGGGTCTTAAGCTGGTGGTCCTCTCCCTGGGAGAGGCCGGGGCAATCTTTGCAAACGGGAACGGGATCTGGCGCGCTCCGGCGGTTCCGGTACAGGTCCGGTCCACCGTGGGTGCGGGAGACAGCATGATCGGCGCTTTGGCCTACGGCTTTGAACAGGGGTTGCCGGAAGAACGGTGCTTTGCCCTCGCCATGGCGGCCTCCGCCGGAACCTGTACCACCGAAGGGACCAATCCTCCTCTCCGCGCATTGGTTGATACGCTTTTAACACAGGTCCGGATAGAAAAAATCGCGGGATAGATGAGGCTGTTCCAAAAACTGAAGTTTTGGAACAGAAGTCTACGATAACAAGCTCTATAGATACTTTTAACCCACTTATTTTATGTATAAACCGTAATTATGTACTAATTACGCTAATAACCCTATCCAGATCAACATTTATTCCAAGACATTTTACCTTTTCTACACCGGCAAGCTTCTTCCTCTCACCATAGAATACAGAATCAACCAACTCAAACATCATTAACTCTTTTTTATCAGAATCAATCATCCAATACTCTTTAACCCCCGAACGCTCATATGCCTCTTGTTTTAAAATTATTTCAAATATGCTATTAGACGGAGATAACACCTCTATAACAAAATCAGGAGCCCCATTAATAGAGTTTTTACCATTTTTATCCTTATCACATACAACAAAAACATCAGGTTGTACAACAGTATCATCTAAACCATCTTCCTCATAAAATAGACGAACATCCATAGGAGATACATACGGTGTACAAGATTTACCCTGCAACTTTTCATATAACTGCACATACATCTCCCCCACTACCAACTGATGCCTAGATGACGGAGAAGACATCATATACAACTCACCATCTATAACCTCATACCTGTTACTATCGTCTATCTCACAATAATCATTATACGTATACCTATAATCATCTCTAGCCAACTCACTCATATTTTTATACCCCTACCCAAAAATTCATAAAATCACCTACCGGACACCTCAACAGAGTAAGCCCTCCAATCATGACAGTCGTCTTCTCTCTTACTACTGTATCATAAAATCTGTAAACTTTCAATTTCTATTTTCAATTTCTATTTAACTCGCTCAAGCCCTTTCAAGTCCAAACAACCTGCCCACATGATAATTTATTGACCTCTTTATAGCCTGAACGTATATACGTTCTGTAATATAATGAAAAGTTTTGGAACAGCCTCAGATAAATGGCAGAACGGGGGGTCCGTTTCCTTCTGCGATACTCATCACATGCGGGCCTTATTGCCGAAGCTTGCAGTTCATGCGCCGGGCAGCCCGTTTTGTGCCTCCGGGCGTGGTTACGGAGGGTCTTATTTCTTTTTGGCCGGCGGGGGAGGGGCCATGCTGGTCTTGGCGTCCACCGAATTGAGCATGGCGGTAAGCCGGTCCTTTTCGATAAGATCGATGAGCCGGGCTTCGGTATAGCGCTTGGCTTCTTCCGTATAATTACCCACGGTGATACAAATACCCTTACCGGCCTTTACTTCTTTTAGATGGGAATGAAAATCCCGCACAATAAGCTCCCCTATGGATCCCTGGGTTCTGATAAAACGGAACATCACCACATCCGACCATTTAGGGGTATCCACCTCCGCCAATATATCGGCCCATTCGCTCTTATTTACCGATATATTGGAGATCTTGATCTTTGCCCGCTGGTAATATCCCATAACGAGCTTACGGCAGAGGGCTACAAAATCCGCCGAGGGGGCCATAAGGAAAATTTGCAGGTTTTTATTGGCGTTCAGTTCCTGGTACTTGGCAATCAGGAGGGACACATCTTTATAGGAAGGAAGTTCACTTTGTATATCCCTAAGGTAGCCCAGGGCCTTGCCGAGTTCATTCTGTTTAAGATACGCCGTGGCCAAACGGTACTTTAGTTCTACCGCTATTTCCGGTTTTATGTTGCTGTGTTTTAAGCCTATTTCGAAATCCTGGATCGCCTTATCGTACTGGTGTTGATTCATGTTGATGGTTCCCGAAAAGAGGGACGCATTGGCCCCCATCATCGGGTCCGGCCGCAGATGCCCAAAGATCCGCAGGGCCTGATCGGTCTGGTTTAGTTCATAATAACATTCCGCCAGGGTATAGAGGGATTCCTTGTCATCCGGGGCTAGATCTATGGCTTTCCGGATAAAGGCCATGGCCTCTTTGTGCTTTTTTATTTTGAAAAATGAATGTCCCAGACACCGAAGGGTGGGGACGTGTTCCGGGTCCTGGCTCCGGGCCTGCTGAAGAAGCTGAATGGCCTTTTCATAATTTTTTTTCTGAAATTCCAGATATCCCAGGTTATAATTTACCTCAAAGTTGTCCTGTTTGATGGATCTGGCCATGGCAAAGCCCTTATAGGCTTCGTTCAGGAATCCTAGCTTTAGCGCCGAGATTCCGTAACGGAGGTTGACCTCAAATTCATTTATCCCCGCGCTGACCCCTGCCAGTTCAATCAGCGTTTCATAGGCCTTATAGGCCTTATCCCAGGTTTCTTCCTGGTAATAGATATCCGCCAGGCTGAGCAGCGCTTCCGGGTCCCGGGGGTTCTGGGCGAGCCGTTTGTTTGCATCTTTTAAAATAGCGTCCCGGCCTTTGGCGCGTTTTGCCCTGCCGGTATCGCCGCCGCCCCTTGAACGGCCTGCAATGATCATTACAAGGAAAACCCCGGTAATAAGAACTACGACTGCAGCAAGGATAGGAACAATACCACTCATGGTATTCTTATCGGAAAGATATAAATATTCTTCAAGGATAATATTGCATAAAGTCCGGAAGAAGCATATTTATCGGAAAAGGGGGCCATATCCGGGGTATCGTCGTATCCCATTGACAAAGTACTGCCGCCATGACTAAATTTCAAGAAAGAGTAATGAAAGTGATAAAGGAGCTGGACCAATGGCATCAACTATTGGCATAAAGATCGCTAATGGGGAATTTTATTCCATTATCGAAGAGAATGCGGTTGTTAAAAAGCGGCTTATTCTTACCACCGTTCATGACAGCCAGAAAAGCGTACAGATCGATCTGTATAGGAGCGTCGCGAAGACCATGGCCGACGCCTTGTATATTGGCAGCCTGGTTGTTGAAAATATCAGACCCCGGCCTAAGGGAGAGCCCTCCATAGAATTGGTTATCGCCTCCAACCAGGAGGGTGAAATTACGGCGGATGCGGTCGATTTGGATGCTTCCGCCGGCGGGG
>JAIRLQ010000241.1 GCA_031259345.1 Treponema sp. | reverse complement strand
TTATGGGTTTTTTAAAGCGCCTTGGGGAACGTAACGCGGAGCTGGACAGCAGGCAGACAGCACAATTCTGTTTTTCGCTTTTTAATACCAATGCGAACCAGCGGGGCCTTATGCGGCTTTTTGGTGAATTTGCCAAAACAGACGCGGATCGTCTGGCTATACAGTCTGTGGGGGGCGACCGGCGGGAAGTTTCCGGTCAGACTTTGATCTTTCCATCCTGGGACGGAAATCTTATCAAGGATATAGTCCGCCAGTCTCTGGGGAGCCTTGTGCGGCCTGTTGAGGGTTCCCTGAGCGAGCGGGTCTTTACTGTGGAGGTCAGAAACGGAACCCAGGTTGCGGGCCTTGCCGGGCGTACCACGGAACTGCTTAGGAGCTTTGGTTACGATGTTATTTCCATCGGAAACGCCGATCGCGACGATTATGAGCGGACCTTTATCATCAACCGCTCGGGCTTTGATGACATGGCCCGGAGTTTTGGCGATATAATACATTGCAGGGATATTCGGAATGAATCGCCGGAAAACAACCCGGCGGATTCCCAGGACATACAGGCTATGGAATACCGGGCTGATTTTACGCTTATCATTGGAAGGGATTTTAATGAACGATATGTTACAGGAAACTGATGAAAATGCCGCCCTGGCGCTTGATTTCGGGCGGCTTCTGGCAGAACACTCAGGCGGCGATGTGGTTGTTATGGATATGAGGGAACTCAATTTTTGGACGGATTTTTTTGTGATTGCCACGGTAACAAGCGGGGCCCATCTTTCGGGCCTGGAACGCCATGTCAAAGATCTGGCAGGAGAGAAAGGGCTCCCAATGCGCCGCTCCCGAAAGATCGGCCCGGAGGATGAATGGTGTCTGCTTGATTTGGGGAATGTAGTGATACACCTCATGAGCCCCCAAAGCCGTTCCTTTTACGAACTGGAACGGCTCTGGAGTACTGCCCGTCAAATTAAACAGGCGAACCCGGAGGCCCCGGCTTAAGACTGATTTAGGAGCTATACAGGTCCTTAGAGCCTGTCCAGGGCTCTTAATTGTCCTCAAAATCGTCGTAATCTACATCTTCCTCGTAATCAAAATCATCTTCTTCGTCGTCGAATTCTTCGTCGTCATCGTCAAAGTCGTCGTCAAAGTCATCGTCTTCGAAATCGTCATCCATATCGTCGAAGCTGTCTTCTTCGTCGATATCATCCTCATCATCTTCATCCCCCGAAAGGGTGTAAGGATAGAGGAGGCCTTCTTCCCCCCTTGGGGTCACTGGCATTAAGGCAAGCGCGGGAAACAAATCCTCTTCGTCATTCATGGCTTCATGCTGAACCATATTGATCTCCGTCTCATAATTTGTTTAATAAACTATCTCTTGAAACATAAAGTAGGAATTCAATATCTGTCAAGTCTTTATATTGATCCTTCTACTATTTTTTTTATATTTTAGTAATATGTCAAGCCTTTCCTGCTCAATTACAGCCTGTTGTAAAATTAATTTGCATCTGAATGTTAAAAACAAGAGGCCCGACGGGTTTCATGAAATCGAAAGCCTTTTTTCCGGCCTGGATTTTGGGGATTCCCTGCGTTTCGAGCTTGCCGGCCCCCAGGGTGCCTGGGAGCTATTTGAAACGCCTCTGTCCGGGGAAGCTCCGGTTCAGCCGGAGAAAAATCTGGTTAGCCGGGCTGCCGCCCTGTTCCGGGAAAAGACCGGGTTTAGGGGGGGCATCCGGTGTTTTTTGACAAAGCGAGTCCCTGCGGGCGCGGGCCTGGGCGGCGGTTCCTCTGACGGGGCGGCTGCCCTAAAGGCCCTTAACCTCCTTGCGGGAACCGGCCTTGGCGAAAAAGAGCTTGAAAAAATGGCCGCCGTCCTGGGGAGCGATGTCCCGTTTTTTGTTTCGGGAAGGGCGGCATGGGTTACCGGCAGGGGCGAAATTATGCAAAAAACGGAGATCCCCGGTAATTTAGAGGTGCTTCTGGTAAAGCCGCCCTTTTCCTCGGGCACTGCCGAAGCCTATAGGCGCCTTGACGAAAGCCGCCTGCCGTCCGGGACGCGGGGTGACAGGCTATCCGCGGCAAAGGCTTTTTTGCCGCCCGAAAGCTTTGGCTTTTCCGATTTGGACCGCATTCTTAAAAACCCCCCGGAAGGCTGGCCTTTTTTTAACAGCTTTTTGCCGGTTTTACCCCATGCGGGCTCTTACCGCGATTTATGCCAAACCCTAAAAGAGCAGGGCGCCGTATTTTCGGGCCTTTCGGGTTCCGGCTCATGTTGTTTCGGCCTTTTTCGGGATAAAAAAACAGCCCATAAGGCGGAACTTTTTTTGAAGAATCAAGGTATTTTCGTATTTTTAACGTTTTTTGTTGCAAAAAATGGCGAACCGGTATTAAAATACTAGTGTTAGATCTGGCCCAAGAAAAGGAGAGCGGCATGGAGATTACCGACATAAGGGTCCGGAAAGTTGCCGGCGAGGGGAAGCTGAAGGCGTATGTAACAGTTACATTCGACGACTGTTTCGTGGTACACAATGTTAAGATCATCGAGGGTAATAAAAGCGGGGTATTTATTGCAATGCCGAGCCGAAAAACCAGAGCGGGTGAGTACAAAGATGTAGCTCACCCCATTCATCCGGAGTTTCGGGCGGAACTTCAAAAAAAGATTCTGGAAAAATATGATATGGGGAGCGGCCCGGACGATCAAAATATGGAGATATAGAAAGCGGTCAAAACCGGGTTATAATTGAGTGGCTGGCCGGAAACTAACCGGTTTCCCGGACAGCCCTTCAATACAGTTTATTTTTTCAAACCGGAAATTGGGCGGATTCTATTCGCAGGCGGGTCCATATCCCTGGGCCCTGCGGCGGGGTTGGTTGATTCTTTTTTCATTTTATAGTATTAATACACTTAATACACTCGTCGATGGGACGTCGGCAAGCGGTAAGCCATCGGTCTTTGGAGCCGATATTCAGTGGTTCGAATCCACTCGTCCCAGTCCGGATTGTTTTACAGATAGAGCCATTCCCAAAACTTGGTTAGTTTTGGGAACGCCTCGATAAGCAAGGAGTTTAGGAATGAGTCAGTTAGTGTTAAAAGCTCGCAGCCGGGATAAAAAAGGGTCTGCCGAGGCCCGTAAAATCCGCCACGCAGGCAGGGTCCCGGGAGTGCTTTACGGCCGTTCGGGTGAATCTATTTCCATTGATTTAGATGCCAAGGAATTCGCCGTCGGGGTTAAACATATCTCCGAAAGTACCATTGTCAAAGTAGAGTTGGAAGGGAAATCTTTTGATGCCTTTGTCAAAGATACCCAGCGGAACATCATGGACGGCAAGGTGCTTCATGTGGATTTTTACGAAGTAGAATCCGGTATCGCCCTTAGGGCCCATGTTCCCGTCCACCTTAACGGGAATCCCATCGGCGTCCGCGAAGGCGGGCTTCTTGAATTCCCGCTTCACGAAATCGAAGTGGAATGTCTGCCCAAAGATCTGCCCGAGCGGATTGAACTGGATATTTCCCAGCTTGGGGCTAACCAGTCTATCCATGTCAGGGATATTCCCCTGGCCGAAGGGGTCAAGCTTTTGTCAGGCGGGGATCAGGTTGTCTGTCTGGTGAAGTACGCCAAAGAAGCGGCCGCTGCAGCGCCTGCAGCCGAAGATGCCGCCGCCACGTCTGCTGCCGCGGCGCCTGCCGCCGATGCGGAAAAGAAAGAAGGGAAGGCTTAGGTTCTACGAACAGAGTTTCCGCGGCCATAGTTTCCACACAGAACACCGTGCTCCGCCTGTTCCGCGGCGGGGCTGTTGATTGCGGTATTCGCATACCGTGAATCGGGTATGAATGTTTTTGAAAAAAGCGCCGCCGGGGCTTTGGGCGCCTTTCCCGGCGGGGCGGTTTTTTTAGCTGCCGTTTCGGGTGGGGCGGATTCCACCGCCATGCTGGCTGCTTTGGCGGCTCTGCCGGAGGGCGGGCTAAAGGAGCGGCATTTTCAGCTTCGCTGCCTTCATGTGGAGCACGGTATACGGCCTGGGGACGAAAGCCGGGGGGACGCCTTTTTTGTCAAGGAACTCTCACATAAGTTAAAAGTTCCGTGCAAAATTGTTACCATACCCCGGGGGCTTGTTGTACATACCGCCCTAAAGCGGGGGCTTGGCATTGAGGAAGCCGCCAGGTTTTACCGCCACCGTATCTGGAACCGGGAAGTCCAAAGGATCAAAGCTTTGCACCCCGGCGCCCTTAGGGTGCTGGTCGCTCATACCCGGGACGATCTTCTGGAAACCCTTTTGATGCGTTTTCTAAGAGGTTCCGGACCCGCCGGCCTGGCCGCCATGCCCCGGCAGCGTGGCTTTATTTTTCGGCCTCTTTTGGAAATGGGCCGCCGGGATGTCCTGGCCTACCTGGAAGAAAAAGGCATCTCTTATAGGAAGGACTCTTCCAACGCTGATCTTCGCTTCCTAAGAAACCGTATACGCCACAAGCTTGTTCCCCTGCTGGATGAATACTTTCCGTCCTGGCGAGCTTCTCTTTTATCCCTTGGGGAAACCCAGGCCTTTGCCGCGGATTTTATTTCCCGGGAGGCCCAATCCCGGCTTGCGTGGGAAAGGTCCGCCGGGGGGCTTAAAATACCAGCCGCCCTGTTTTTAAAGGCGCCCCTTATTTTACGGGAAGAGGCTGTTTTTCAGGCGGCAGACCGGCTTTCCCGGGGAAAGAAGGATGCCCCGGCAAGATCGCCGGTACGTTTTGAACCCCGCCTCCCCAGGCGCAAAAGCCTTAGAAGGCTTGTTTCGGCTGCCGCCGGAAAAGTGGCTTCAGGCGATCTGGGGCCTGTGCGTATCGAAAATCAGGAGGATTACCTTGTTGTCAAACCTGTTTTGGCGCAGGAAATCAGGGGATTTTCTCTATTGATTAAAAAAGCAGGCTTCTATACTTTGAATGGGAGGGCAGTCTTGCGGGCAGAAGAATTTTCTCCGGAAATGCCGGCTGTTCCCGGGGAGCGGAGTTTTTTCGCTGTTTTTCCCCTGCTTTTGCGGCCCTGTAAAATTTCCGGCAAGTTTCTTGCCGGGGAGCAAAAGCGTCTTTTTTTTGATATATTTAAAGAAGAGGATCCTGACCGCTTTGATGAATTTGTAACTGCGGAAGATCGCGCCGGCCTGGCTGCCGTTCTTTGTATCGGCTCTGACGGAGTCCGGGTAGTTTCTTTTCGGGACAAAGCCCAGGCTGTAAAATTTACCGTTGGGACTGTTTTGGGATTTTAATTTTGAAGGGGTTTACATGTTTGACGATCAGAATGACAAGATTCCGCCTCGGGGAGTAGGACCTGCCCGGCCCAACCGCTTTGCTCTGGTGTTTCTCCTCATTATGGCAGTTCTTTTTGGCACTTATTTTTTCCGGAATAACACAGGGACTACAAAGCAGGAGATACCTTATTCAGAATTCTCTAAGGCTTTGGAGTCAGGCGAAATCTCCGAAGTTACCATTCACGATAATAATGTTATCGAGGGAATACGGGGAACAAATTCGGGGAGGCAGTATTTTAAAACCTTAATCCCCTATCAGGATCCCGGACTGCTCCCCTTGCTGCGGCAAAAAGGGATCGGCGTATCCGGGGCTGTTTCCCGGGTAAGCCCTTTGGGCATTTTTTTGGAGATACTGCCCTGGATCATAGGTTTTGCTTTTATCTGGTTTATGTTTCGGAATATGCAGGGCGCGGGGAATAAAGCCTTTCAGTTTGGGAAAAGCAAAGCCAAGCGCTATCATGAAGAGGGCAAAAAAGTTACTTTTGCCGATGTAGCCGGTCAGAAAGACGCCAAATATGAGCTTGAAGAGGTGGTTTCATTCCTTAAAAACCCCCAAAAATTTACTAAAATGGGCGCCCGGATTCCTAAAGGCGTCCTTCTGGTGGGGATGCCCGGTACGGGAAAGACCCTTATGGCGCGGGCGGTGGCGGGGGAGGCCGGAGTGGCTTATTTCCACATGTCCGGCTCAGACTTTGTAGAGATGTTTGTCGGCGTAGGCGCGAGCCGTGTGCGGGATCTTTTTGATCAGGGCCGCCGCAGCGCCCCATGTATCATTTTTATTGACGAATTGGATGCCGTGGGCCGTGTTCGCGGCGCGGGTTATGGCGGCGGACATGACGAGCGGGAGCAGACCTTAAACCAGCTTTTGGTGGAGATGGACGGCTTTGATCCCAAGGACGGGGTCATCATTCTGGCCGCCACCAACCGCCCCGATGTTCTTGATCCGGCGCTGCTCCGGCCGGGCCGCTTTGACCGTCAGGTTGTGGTTGCCATGCCCGATATTAAAGAACGGGAAGACATACTCAAAATTCACGCCGCGAAAATTCCCTTGGCGGATAAGGTGGATTTGGCCCGTATCGCCAGGGCGACTCCGGGTATGTCCGGCGCGGACATTGCAAACCTTGTCAATGAAGCGGCCCTTTTTGCCGCCAGGCAGGACAAAACCAGCGTAGAAATGCCCGACTTCGAAGAAGCCAGGGACAAGATCCTTATGGGCGTCGCCAGGACAACCCTGGTCATTTCCGACAGGGAACGGCGCATGACTGCTATCCACGAAGCCGGCCATGCCCTGCTTCATTATTTTCTTAAAAATTCTGATCCTCTGCACAAGGTAACCATAGTGCCCCATGGGCGGGCCCTGGGTATGGCTATGTCTCTCCCTGAAGAAGACAGCTACAGCCGGACCATGAGCTGGATAAAAGACCGTATTGCCATTTGTTACGGCGGCTGGGTAGCGGAAAAACTTTTTTACAACGAGACCAGTACCGGCACCAAACAGGATTTGGAGCAAGCTACCAGTATGGCCAGACGTATGGTTTGCGAATGGGGCATGAACGAAGAAGTGGGGCCGGTTACTTATGGTCAGGAAGATGAACCCATCTTCCTGGGTAAAGAAATTGCCCGGCACAAGGATTATTCCGAAGATACCGCCCGAAGTATCGACAAGGCCGTAAAAAAGATACTTGACGAGACCAGGGCCCTTGTCGAGGAAATTCTGGAGAAAAACAGAGACAAACTTGAAAAGCTCGCGGAAGCCCTGATTTCCCAGGAAACTTTAATAGACGACGAGGTTCGTTCCCTTTTGGGTTTCCCGCCCAGGGAAAATTCGGCATCTTTGATTTCCGGGGATTCCCAAACGGGGCCTGTTCCAAAGGAGCCATAAGGTGGCTTTAGCGGCGCGTCCGTACAAGTTTTTGCCGGCCTGTGTCATCATCTTCTTTTTTTCTTTTTCCTTTTTGTCTGCCGGGGAAAAACGGGGACAGGCTGAAGTTGCCGGCCGTTACTTTGACTGGGCTCAAAAGGCAGTTGACGAAGGCCGTCTGACAGAAGCTTTGGCGGCGCTGGAACGCGGGGCGGACTACGGGGATGTATCTTCGGATATTTCTTATCTTTTGGCCCTTGTGCGGCTTCGCCTGAATCTGCCTCACAAAGAAACCCTTAAAGCCCTTGAAACAGCCCTTGAGGCCGGGCGCTGGAAGAACTATTCCCCTGGGGACGCGCGGCTTCTTGAAGCCGGTATTTTGATTATTCTTAAACGGTATGGCGACGCTTTGGGCATACTTGCCCTGCTGCCCGAAAGTCCGCAAAAAGCGGCGCTCCGTCTTAGGGCTTTGGGCTTTTTGCCGAATATCGCCGAATTTCACTCTTACATGGAAGAGACCCTTGACCGTTATCCCCGGGATACTGAACATGCGGAAATTTTCTTCACCTTTATAAAAAAAGAACGGGACGCAGGGCGGTTTCCCCAGGGAAATGAAATGGCGCTTCTTAGTCTTTTGTTAAAAAGGCTCCCTGTTTTGCTTATTGATAAGCCCGATCTTGCCTGGATGGCGGCTCCCTTTGTGCGGGATAAAGAAGAAGCGGGGCGCCTTGTGGCGGCCTACAGGGCGGCCAATACTCCTGCTGCAGCTTCCCTTCCGCCAGCCCTGAACCTGGGTATTATTGATGAGGAAACTGCCATAGGGGAATTGTTTGCCCCCCAGGATGCTTCCCCGCCAAGCCTGGACAAAGCTTTGCTTGGCGAAATCCGGGATCTTATACGAAATGATATGGGACACGCGCTTTTCAGGCGAAACCTTTATGCCTGGTCGGGTGTTATAACAGAAGATAGTTCGGGAGATGGGGTGGCGGAAGCTTCCGCGCTGTATTACAAAGGATTACTGACAGCCTATTCCTGGGACGAAGACCAGGACGGCCTTCCCGAATTGAGCATCGAGGCCGAAGCGGGGGATCTTAGGAAAGCGGAAATTTCTCCCCCGGGGATTACCGTATTATGGGAACAGTACCCTTCGGTAATGGAAGCCCATCTTAAAGACGAGCGTTTTTTCCCCCGGCCCAGGGATTTTCACTATTCCCCGGTGAGTTTTGAGGAAATTGCCGGAAACGGCATTGTCTTTCCCAAACTTGATCCCTCCCAGGCGGCCCTCACCCGGCGTACCCTGACAGCCTGGGCGTCGCGGGTGGAGCGTCCCAGCAGGGAATTTCTTGAAGCGGTGGAGACAGTGCGGCTTGAACGGAGCATCCCCATTGAGGCATGGGAATATCTTAACGGCCGCCTGGTTTCCCAAACGGATTTTCTCCGGGGGCGCCCCATAGCCCAGCGGATTGATCTTGATTTGGACGGACGGCTGGAAACTTTCCGCCGTTTTAAACATTTTACAGGGGCCCCCGGAGTGGATCTTCAGGAAAAGGAGACCCTTCTGGATTATTCCCGGGAAATTGACTATGCCGAGAGCGACTGGGACGGGGACGGAATTTTTGAAATTCGGGAGTATAATGAAAACGGTTAAAAAAGATTTTTTCAAAAGCTTTTCCCAAAACGCGAACCTCAGGTTCGATGTTGGTTTTGGAAAAAGCTCTAAATCTAAGGACCTGTTATATACAGCTCCTAAGGCAGCTTTCCCAAAGGCCAAGGTTTTGGGAAAGCATCCCAACATAATTTTTTTTGTTTTGCCGGTCTTTATCTTTTTTACGAGTATTTCCTGTAATACCCAGGCTGCCGCCGGGCGCAGGCTTGAGCCGCCCAAATCGGTAAAAGATTTTAGGCTGGACGATATCGCGAAACACTCTTCCGAAGATCCTTCCAACGCCATTCACCTTATAGAAGTGTACCGCGCCCTTTACGGCCCCGGCAGCGTGTATCCTGACGGCGAAGATCCTGAAGTAAAGGCAAGGCTTCGGGAACTTTGGGAAGAAGCTGCCGCCAATCTAAAAATTGCCCAGGAAAAAGCCATAAAAGAACAGCGCTGGACGGATGCGGCCTCTCTTGCCCGTTCACTCTCCAACCTGGATATCTCTGTAGAAAGTACCGGCGAAGAACCCGAGCTGGTCCTTGCCTACGCAAAGCAGCAGCTCGAAAAGGGCAACAACCTGGCGGCTTTTCTGGCGGCAGTCCGCTCCCATAACCTTAAGCCCCTTGAAGCCGCCGACGCCCTTGTGTTTCTGGAAAAAGCTGTGGCGGTGAAACAACGAAGGACCGCGGCCTTCTTCCTTGGCACCATCGCGGATCAGGATGAAATAGACCGGGAACTAAAAAGTTATGCCCAGGGCAGGGATTCCGCTACGGAAATGATAAAGGGTGTCGCGACTGTCTGGATTGACAGAGGTTACCGCATTGAGCGGGGAAGGGGCATTCCCGACAGGGTTTTGGGTTCCGCCTTTTTTGTTGATTCTACCGGTCTTTTGATTACCAACTACCATGTAATTTCCAGCGAGGTTGATCCAAAATACGAAGGCTATTCCCGGATGTTTATCCGTATGGGCGACTCGGCCAGCGCCAGGATTCCGGCCAAGGTTATAGGCTGGGACAAAGCCATGGATCTGGCGCTGATTAAGGCCGAACTTATTCCGGAGTATGTGTATTCAGTGATAGACCGGATAATTCCCCAGGTTGGCGACACCGTGTATGCCATCGGTTCCCCCGGCGGCCTTGAAAAGACCGTTACCCAGGGCATAGTGTCCGCTCTGGGGCGCCGCTTTTTGCAGATTGGGGATGTTATACAGATTGACGCCGCGGTCAATCAAGGGAATTCCGGCGGCCCTGTGGTGGATATGAACGGCCGTCTGGTGGGTATTGTTTTTGCCGGCATTGAAGCTTTTCCCGGGATAAACTTTGCGGTTCCCGCGGAACGGCTGGCAGCCGCCCTGCCGGCTATGATAGACGGAGGTAAAGCCGAGCGCCCCTGGCTGGGCGTATCGATAAGCGAAACTTCATCCGCCGAAGGCGGCGGGGCGGAAATTATATACACAGCCCCCTCTACCCCGGCGGCGGAGCAGCAAATCCGGGAAGGCCTTGTTATTAGATCGATTAACGGGAAAGAATTGAACACCGTCCAGGGGGCGCTTATTCCGGCCCTTCAGGATTTGCTTTTTCCGCTCAAACCCGGGGAACTGGTACGGGTGGTTTTTTCAAACGCCGACAGGACCCTCGAAATAAGCCGCATTATCAGGATTACTCCCAGGCCGGATGTACCCCTTGCCGAGGCTGCCAAAATGGACAGCCGTGAACGAATGGCAGCTCCGCTTTTCGGCCTTGTATTAACCCCTTCTTCCGGAGGTTCCTTTTTTCCTTCCTATCAGGTAAGAAAGGTTATCCGGGGTTCCGCAGCCGACGAAGCGGGCCTTTCTGAAAATGATCCCGTTACTTTACGGGGCTTTAGGGTAATGGAAAAAGACGGCATAGCCTTGCTCGAAATTAATGTCAAAAAGCGCCGCATGGGCTACATGGAAACAACTATGCAGCTTCCGGCCTTGCTGGACTCACCCGATACGCTGTAAACTGAAAGGCCTATGGAATTCCGCAGCATTTTTCCTTCCCCCAGGCGGGAAGGCTCATCCTTCAACGAAGACGCTCTTCTTAAACTGCTTTTCTGCCTTCCGGCAGAATATGTTTCTGAAGCCTTTCTTGAATCAATTTTAAAATATCCCCTGGAAGATATTCTTGGCGCTTTGGCGGAAAGGGGACTTATCATTCGGGATAAAAAAAGAGGGAGTTGCCTGCTCCCCCTTTCACACAGATATGCCCTGGGGCCCGAATGCCGGCCGCTTCTTAAAGATGCCCTGCCGCTTATGGAATTGGTCAAAGAAAACCTTAAGGGGACGGAAAATTCCCTTTCCGCGTCTGATTGGCTTAATCTGGGTAAAAATATACTTAAACAGTTTAATCCCGAAGAAGACCCAAAAGCAGAAGAGTTTCAGCGTTTTCTGGTAAAAAAATACTGTGAAACCGGGGATATAAACGGCGCCCGGGACTTGCTGCAAAACCCTGTCCCGGCAGCGGAACGGCCTGTGACCTTTTCAAAGATTGAAAGCCAGGCCGAAGATCTCAGGCTTCTTCTGCCTTACGCCTCCGCCTGCGATGTTCTTATCTTTAGCCGGGAAGGCATTGCCGCGGGGCTGCGCTACGACGACGAAAATATGTTTGCCCCCATGATAAACGTTCTTGAACAGGGACCCCTTGCCGCGGCCCTGGCCCGGGAAGCCGAAAGCCTTGGGGTGCCGGTAGTTAACAATAAACGCCTTGCAGCAAATCTTTTTTCTTTCGGCAAGCTGGGCGAGGTTGTTCCGGAAATTTGCAGCCGGGATTTGGTTCCCATCCTCTATAAATCCGGCGGCAAAAGGGCTTTCCGTTTTGCCGGAAGGCGGCGGCCCTCGGTAAAAATTCCGAGACCCCTCAAAATTGAATTTGGGGCGGTGCTGTGGATTTTTCTGAAGGAAGAACAGCTTTCTCACCTTAACGAAGCTTTGGTAAAGGCGCAAAAAAGGATCAGCCGTCTTCTGGGCTATCGTTTTCCCAAAATCGTGATAAGCGAAAATGACAAGCTTGACTACTGCGATTTTAGAATCCGGCTTAAAGGGGTAGAGGCGGTTCGATGCCATCTGGAACTTGTCAGTTACGGCGGGTCACTCATGGAAATGGACGGGGAACAGTTTGTCAAAGCCGCCTGTTCCGCGGCGGATATTGTCATTGGCCGGCTGAATGACATTATACTAAGGCGGGCGCCGGATTTTCTGGGCCGTGACGATGTTCAGGCGATACTGGACATGGCGGAAGAAAAATACCCGGCTGTTACTTCAGAGGTTAAAAGCTTTCTTTCCCTGGGGAGCGTCAGGGATATACTTCGCAACCTCTTGTCCGAACAGGTCTCTTTACGCCATATTCAGGTGATACTTGAAACCCTTGCCGACTGGAGCACTTTTGGCCCTGTGCCCAATGAAACAATTATTGAACAAATACGCCAGTCTTTAAAGCGCCAAATCTGCCTGGATTATTCCGGCGGGGGCGAGATCCTAAAGGTGCTTACCCTTGAAGAACGACTCGAAAAGAAATTTGCCGACCGGTCCATGCTTCATGAGGGGACGGATGTTTCCAATCTTCAGGGCGCCGACGACTGGGTCGATGCTTTTTCTCCGGCAATAAAGCGGATGGAAGAAAAGGGCCTCCACCCGATTGTTCTCTGCTCTCCGGTTGCCCGGCCATGGGTAAAAGAAATGACCCGGAAAAGATTTCCCGCTTTGGCGGTTCTGTCTTATATCGAAATCCCTCCGGAAATGAAAGTGGAGCCTGTAGGGGAAATCAAAATCGGAAAACCAAAACCAAAAGGCGGGGCTGTATAAAAAATGGCAGAGACAAAGTATATCCGCAATTTTTGTATTATCGCCCACATAGATCACGGAAAATCCACCCTGGCGGACAGGCTTATTCAAAAAGGCCGTCTTATTGATGACCGTAACTTTCAGAACCAAATCCTCGACAATATGGATATTGAGCGTGAGCGGGGAATAACCATAAAAAGTCAGGCGGTAACCATACCCTATACCGCCGCGGACGGCAATGAATACGAGTTAAACCTCGTAGATACCCCCGGCCATGTTGACTTTACCTACGAAGTAAGCCGGGCAATTAATTCCTGCGAAGGCGCCCTGCTTTTGGTAGATGCCACCCAAGGGGTGCAGGCCCAAACCCTCTCCAACATGTACCTTGCCCTGGAACATAATTTGGAGATCATTCCGGTGATCAACAAAATAGACATGCAGGCGGCGGACATTCCAATGGCAAAAAGGCAGATAGAAAAGGATCTGGGCCTTGACGCCGAAACAGCCCTGCTCGTTTCGGCAAGGAACGGAACCGGGGTGGATGAATTATTTGAAGCCGTGGTCCGGCGTATTCCACCCCCCGGCGGTTCAAAAGACGCCCCCCTGCGGGCCCTTATTTTTGACTGTCACTACGACCCCTACCGGGGGGTGGTGGTTCATGTGCGGCTTTTTGACGGAACCATCAAAAAGGGAATGAAGATCCGCTTTATGAACAACAATGCCGATTACGATGTGGAAACAGCCGGGATTTTTAAATTGGCCCTAGTTGAGACGCCGGAACTTTCCGCCGGCGATGTGGGTTATTTTATTGCAGGCGTCAAAACCGTTAGTGATGTACGGGTAGGGGATACCGTTACCTCCGCCGAAAACCCCGCGGAAAAAGCTTTGCCTGGTTTTCGGGAAATCAAGCCTGTCGTGTTTTCTTCAATCTATCCTGTAGATTCAAACGATTACGAAGAACTTAAAGCGGGCATAGAAAAATTAAAATTGAATGACGCCTCTTTGGTGTACGAAAAAGACAGTTCCGCCGCCCTGGGCTTTGGTTTCCGCTGCGGCTTTTTGGGCCTTCTCCATCTTGAGGTGATC
>JAIRLQ010000229.1 GCA_031259345.1 Treponema sp. | reverse complement strand
TTATGGTAAAAAATGACCAAATTGTTGCCGTAACGCATTAAGAAGACCTGGTAATTCAAAACAATTTGGTCATTTTTTAGGTTGAACCACCCTTTCTTTAAACTTTGAATTACTGGGAGGGACAGGTTCAGGGGAATTGGAGGTTCCGTTACCCCTTTTTAATGCCCGCCCTGGCTTTTACAAGCGGCTGTCTTGTCAGGGTTCCCGGTTCCGCCGTCCGGGGGGCCTTCATCGGACCTCCGGTCCGCCTTGAATCTTCCGGCGGGGAGGGCGCATAATGCTCCGGCTGTAGCGAACCTTCGGTTCCACGACATTTGGGCGGCGTCCCCAACTTCGCCGGGGTGCGCAAACAGACCTGTTGAGGCTGTAAAAACCTGCTACGAAGCGTCCGCCACGGACGGCGGACGATCTTTAATACTATGCCGTTAAATATTCATCGTCTGAAAATAATTTTCACCTGTCTCTCTTTTACTATATGTATTCCGAATTCTTGCGCTATTTTTTGGGAAAGCAGATTACGGGGACCATCGACCGTATTGTCACGAGTTCCGCTTCATCAGAAGAGGTCTTCGGCCATGTATCCGCCCGGCTCAGTGAGACCGGGCCCCTGGTCTCCGAGGTCGATAACGCCATCAAGGAACAGCAGGCCGGGGCTGGCCAGATTTTAGAGGCCCTCAGGGTGATGAAGGATATTACCGGCACGGTCAAGACCGGGTCCGAATCGATGAGCCAGGGAAGCGATACCATGCTCAAAGAGATGAATAAGCTGCAAAGGGACTCCCAGGAGATTTCAGGCAATCTGGAGAAAATGGGCAAGAGCATCGCCCAGATAAACCGACGGGGCCGGACGGCTTTCCACCCTGGCGGAAAGCACCCAGTCGGCCGTCCAGGGGATAACCGGTATCGTGGATGGTTTTACGGTTTAAGCGGTCGGGTGGAACATACCGGGGCTATCCGGAAGTTACCAATCCTTCCTGTTTCGTCAACCGTTGCCGAAACAGGGAGCGGCAGGGCTGCGTCTATCTTATTGCGGCGGCCATAATTGCTTCGCTACTTATCTCATTTTTATTAAATTCACCCGTTATTTTACCGTTGTTTATGACAATACACCTGTCGCTCATGGAAATCAGCTCAGGCATATCAGAAGAAACCATTAATACGGACATCCCTCCCAAGACTAATTCGCTGAGAAGTTTATATATCTCCGCTTTTGAACCGACATCAATGCCTTTCGTCGGTTCATCAATAAAAAGGATCCGCAGATTCTTTAATAACCACTTGGACAGGACAACCTTTTGCTGATTTCCACCGGAAAGATTAATAACCTTGGTATGTAGCCCCGGTGCCTTGATCCGTAATTGAACAAAAGCCTTTTCCGCTATAGTTTTTTCTGTTTTTTCATCAACAAAAAGGACCCCCGGGATATCCTTCAAACTGGCTACGAGCATATTGTCCTTGATAGACAGCATCCATATTATCCCGTTTCTTTTCCGTTCTTCCGTCACAAAACCAATACCAAGGCCTATTGCGTCCCGAGGCTTGTTGACGATCACCTGCTTACCATCAATAAATATATCCTTCTTAACTCCCCGCACAATTTGACCGAAAAGAGCCCCTAATATTTCACTTCGTCCTGAACCGACCAAGCCGCCGATTCCAAGGATCTCTCCTTTTTTCAGATTAAAAGATATATCACTTATGATGTTTTTATCCTTAATGGTAGGATGCGGTATAGATAAATGCTCTACCCGGAACACTTCATCCCCGGTTCTCGCCGTAGTTTGGGGATATAAATTTTCTATTCTCCGACCAACCATATCTTCAATCAATTTTTCCTGTTTTATATTCCCAATCTCATTACATGAAATTGTTTCACCATCCCGAAGGACCATGACCCGGTCGCATATCCGGTATATTTCTTCAAGTTTATGCGAGATATAAATACAGGAAACACCTTCTTGCCGCAGTTCTTCCAGGACAGACATCAAAATATCTACTTCCCAATCGGTTAGCGCAGAAGTCGGTTCATCAAGGACCAGGATTCTGGGGTTTTTAATAGAAGCTCGCATTAAAGATATCATCTGCATCTGACCACTGTTTAAATTCCTGGTTTTTGATCTCGGGCTGGCGTCAATTTTTATATAATCCAAAATTTTCTGCGTTTCTTTATATAGGGTTTTATAATCCACCAATAGACCTTTCCCCGGCAAATTGCCGACATTAAGGTTTTCAGCAATGTCCAGGTCAAGGACCATGTTTATTTCCTGATACACCATCTCAATTCCCAGGTTTTCGGCAACCCGGACAGAAGTTATTTGTATCGGTTTTCCCTCAAAGATGATCTCCCCTTCATATTCCCCAAATACATAACTTCCGCTTAAAATTTTCATCAATGTGGACTTTCCGGCGCCGTTTTCACCACAGATTCCCAATATTTCACCCTTCTTCAACTGCATATTAACATTGCGCAGGGCAGGGATGCCTGAGAATTTCTTAACCACATTGTGCATTTCCAGCAAATATTCAGCCATAAAAACCTTTCCTTATTGACCGGCCTGATTGATTTTCTGACGGTATTTGTCAATGGCGATGGAAATTAACAGGATCAATCCATAGATGAGGTTCTGCCAAAAGCTGGGGATCCGCATCAAAATCAAACCGTTGCTGATCACGACCAACAGAACACAGCCGATAGCGGAGCCCACCACCGTCCCGACCCCGCCGAAAAGGCTGGTGCCGCCGATGATCACCGCCGCCATAATGATCAATTCGGTGCCGCTTCCGGCGTTTGCCTGGGCGCTGGCAAACCGTGAGGCCATCAGGACTCCCGCAAGGGCCGAGAAAACAGATACCATAACATGGATGGTTATTTGAACCCGTTTTACGTTGATTCCCGCCAAATATGCGGTTTCCACATTACCTCCGACGGCGAAAACGGAACGTCCGAATTTGGTCTTGGTTAACAGAACATAAAATACTATTCCCACGACAATCGCGAATAGGATGGTATAATGAATTATACCGAATAATCTGGCTTGTCCCAGGATCTTGAATGAATCGGGAAAACCGGAAATGGGCATCCCCTGGGTGGTGATGGAGATGATCCCATTAAAAACATACTGCAGCCCAAGGGTTACAATAAACGCAGGCAGGGCGCCGTAGACAATAATAAAGGCCTTAATAAGGCCCGCTGCGGCTCCGGCACCCAAAGCGAGCAGTATCGCCCCGGGAACCGGTAAACCTGCCTTGAGCGCAAAAGCTGCGACAATACCCCCCAAACTGGTTACGGCGCCGATAGACAAGTCCATGTCAGCCGCGATAAGCAAAAACGTCAGGGGCGCCGCAACGATAAAGGTAAAGCTCGTTGTTCTTAAAATGTCGATAATATTGCCGATGGATAAGAAA
This sequence comes from Treponema sp., assembly GCA_031259345.1. GTDB lineage: Bacteria > Spirochaetota > Spirochaetia > Treponematales > Breznakiellaceae > JAIRLQ01. The sequence goes on along the minus strand of JAIRLQ010000229.1, from coordinate 4,980 downwards.
TTTCTATTTATCGACCCAACCACAATTGCCATAATGACAAGGGGCAACAATGTTCCAATCTCATTCTTGCTTAACAAGAATTTTACCATGCTTTTGCCTTTCATTGAACTTTACCTTTACCAAAGAATTAAAACGCTTAATTTTGATTGACCAGGCCCCGTTCCTGTAGGAGCGCAAAATGGGCATCTACTTTATCGGTCGTTATCGTAATCGTACCGGAATCATTATCAAAGGGCAGCTTCTTTCCCTCCAGAACTTCTTGGGCCATCATTACCCCTTGGTATCCCATAGTATAAAAATCCTGGGCGATTGTACATCTCATAATCCCCTGTTTTACAAAACCAAGCATTTCCGTGGAGTCATCAATCCCAATACCTGCAATTTCGTCTTTATATTTTTCACTCTCAATAAAATTGGCAACCCCCGAAGCGCCGTATCCATCTGCACATACAATGACATTTAAGTCAGGATAGGATTTTTTCAACGCCGCACATTTATCCGCCGCGATCTGGGCATTGGAATCACACTGATCCTGAACAAAAACCGCATTCGGATATTTTTCCAGGAGAACTTCTTTCATTGCCTCATACTGCTGATTCTGGGTCGGAACCGTTAAAAGCGTCTGAATATATGCCAGGGTGATATTGTCCCCCGTAAAATTATCCAGGACCGCCTGCGCCTGCGCCTTTCCCATTCCTACGGGATCTGTTCCTATCCAGCAATCCTGTAATTGGGGCGTTGTATAGGTATTACAGGTTATGATGGCTATTTTCTTTTCACGGGCTCTGGTAAATACATCCACCACCTGCTCCGTATCCAAAATGACTCCCAATATAGCATCGCTATTATTGGTTACCGCTGTTTCAAGCAAATTGACCACCTCCGCCGTGTTATTTGCCTGCATGGGAGAAACATATTGCCCCTCCCAGTCCAGCTCCTTCAAGGCGTCCTCAAAGCCCTTTTGAGCTGCGCCCCAAGCGACTCCTCCGGTGACTATACTGACAAACATTACCCTTTTCTTTACCGAATTTGAAACCGCCCGTTCCGCCGGTTTATTACAGCCGGACATAATAATTCCTGCCAGGGTAACACCGATAACGAGTACCGCCCACCATCTTCTTTTCATAGAATACCTTCCTCAAACTCAATAGTTTTTTCGTTCACGTGAACGCTCCATTATAATATCATGGCTTAAAGAAAAATGCAAGAAAAAAGAGCAAGAAAACGACCGCTATCCAATGAGGGCCACTTGAATGGGGGGCAAAAATTCCACAAGTGCAATAGGCTCCTATGTCTACCATATTGGACAATTCAGGTTATTGGTATCCTAAATGTAAATCAATGTTTGATTTTAGCTTGATCTGAATATCTGTATATATTTTATCCCCCGATGGCCGTTTGTTATCTATAAGATAATCAAAGAGGATTTCCAGGGATAAGATGCTTTGCCGTACCGGTTGTTGGCAAATTGTCGCCTGAATGATACCTTCCCGAATCAACTCTTTGGTGGTGGGAACATCATCAAAGCTTATCACTTTGATAAACCGGTCATAAAGGGTTTTTATAGCCTTTCCGGCACCGTATACGCCTCCGGCTACCAAGAAAATAGCGTCAATTTCCGGATTATCCTCAAGGAGTTTCTTGGTAACCAGAAAAGATTCAACCTCGTCATCACAATTTTCCACCAGGGATACAATGTTCATGCCTGCCCGTTCTTTTATATACTCATAAAAACCATCGATCCGATCTGCATGGGAGCAGGCCTTACTGAACCCCGTGACAATCCCGATATTGCACTTACCCCCGGTAATCAGATCAAGAAGGTTGGCGGCGGTCTTCCCACAGGTAAAGAAGTCATTACCCACATGACAGAGGGGAGTAAATCCTTCCACATTGGTATTGGTCGTTACGATGGGCAGCCCTTCTTGGGCAAGATCTCTCAGTTTTTGCGCCACAACGGCCTCGTTTATCGGTTGAATCATCATGGCGTTGATGTCCAGGGTCAGTAACTTATCTATATATACACACTGGGTTTCTCCTTTAAATTCCACCCGCTCCACAATTATTTCGATTCCATAGGATGAATATTCCTCAACTTTGAGCATGATACCCCGGTAGAGTTCATCGTAAAAGGGATTTTGGGCACTAATGATGATACAGCCTATCTTTATTTTTTTCTGATGACTTACCAGGATCTTACCGGCTCTGCTCGGTTTATAGTTCAAGAGGCGGACAATTTCCAGGATTTTCTGTTTAGTGGCTTCACTGACGTCCCCCCGGTTATTCAGTACCCGATCGACGGTTCCCCGGGATACACCGGCCATTTCCGCTATTTTTTTGCTGGTTATCATACAAATACCTAGTTTCGCATGATAGCTCCCCCGGAGGGTTTTAGTCAATATATCGTATCCAGCGTTTACGTGAACGTATCCGCAGGATCGACTCTCCAAAAATAACCTTCTGGCGCATATGTCTTTAATATGCATATAGTAGAGCTTGTTCCAAAAGCCGGTTGGTACGAACCTTCGGTTCGATAGAACAAGCTTTTGGAGAAAATTGCTAATTCTTTATGAGTTAAACATTTACGGCTTATGCAATTTTCTCCGGGGGATTGTATCATAGAATCAAGAGCCCACAACATGGACAGCTCTTGAGGACTTATTAGGGATATTTTTCTTGACTTCTCTGAAATACCGTAGTAGAATAAAAAGACCGTTCACGTGAACTATTCTGAGGAGCAGGCAATGAATAAGACTGATGAGGGGAGCCAACGGTATCGGGATTCCGGCGTTGCAGCCCTCCCGGCTAAACCGGAAGTAATAGTCGGCTTTATTATTCTGATATTATGCGTTATCTTGACCATCGCCCGGCCGATGACTTTCCCCACGGTCAGAAATATATTCAATATCTTACGCCAATCTTCCCTGGTCGCTATTCTCGCGGTAGGGATGGGCTTGGTTATTATAACCGGCGGTATCGACCTGTCCATCGGTTCGGCGATTGCCCTGTCGGCTTGTTTCGGGGCCTGGTGTTTCCGGTCCTTCGAAACTCCCGCCCTCCTGGTGATGCTGTTGATTCTTGGCATGGGGCTCTCTATGGGGACCGTCAACGGTATTTTGATAGCAAAGTTAGGGATACCTCCCTTCATTGTAACCTTGGGAATGTTGAGTATAGGAAACGGCGCGGCCCTCCTCATCTCGAACGGGGCTCCTATCAGGTATCCGCCCTCGTGGATTTCGGTCTTCGGCGGCGGCTATATCGGAGCAGTGCCTGTTTCCGTTCTGGTAATGGCCTTTATCGTGATTGCCGGATACGTTTTTGCGAATTATACCCAGACCGGCAGGAATATATACGCCGTAGGAAACAGCCAGCGGTCGGCAAAATTGTCCGGAATATTTGTGGACCGGATCATCATCGCCGTTTATGCGATTACCGGATTTCTGGCCGGTCTCTGCGGCTTGCTCCTTATTGGACAGATGAACAGTTCCGATCCTTCCTTTGGCAAGGGCTATGAGTTGGACGTTATTGCCGCCGCAGTGATTGGCGGCATCAGTATGAGCGGAGGAGAAGGAAATATTTTAGGCGTTGTATTGGGGGCCCTTTTAATGGGAATCTTGAAAAATATGTTTGTCCAATTGGCCGTTTCGGGGTACTGGCAAACCATCATTCTGGGGCTGGTAATTGTAGGAGCTGTCATGATCGACAGTATCCGGAAGAAACAGACGGCCAGGTAAAGGGGGTATACAGGCCGGAGGAGGTAAGTGCCGGGTCCCGGGCTGCTTGTTGGAATTCACCGGATTTTCCGGTTATTTATTCAAATCAATTTGGAGGAAAGCGTATGTCCAAAAAAACAAGGGGAACTGTCATAGCGGCGTTGCTGGGAGTTGCTTTCTGTGCGGGTTCGGTATTGGCAGGGGGGAAACAGGCGGCGCCGGGCGGTCCAATGACGCCGGCATCCCAGATCATGGCGCCGGCGGGGAAAACACTGTTGTCCCTGCCGGTGGATCAGGTCTCGGAGAAACCGATAAAGATTGCCGCGATCATGGCCCAGACCAATCCCTTCGGTCAGGCCGTATTGGCAGGCCAGAATTTCGCTAAAAAAATTCTGGCGGATAGGAATTGTACGGTAGATTGCATATCGGTCGAAGATTTTGATGCACAAAAGTGGACGAGCATTATTGATAACTGCATCGCATCCGGATATAACGCCATCTGCTTCGTGGGCATCTCCGATGCCTTGCAGCCCGTGGTGGATAAAGGTGTTGACGCCGGTATTCTTATGTATGTCTTTAATACCGATCCGGGAGCGAACTCAAAACGGCAGGCATGGTACGGGCAAAGCGGTACCGAAGGCGGGAAACAGTGCGGAGAGGCCTTGGCGGGGCTTCTGGACGGGTCCGGAAAATACGCGATTATCACGGGGTTTTTCAATGTGCTGGGCCATGAGGAACGGCGGTTGGGGGCCCGCTCCGTCCTGGATACTTATCAAAACCTCGTCCTTGTCGGAGAATTTGAAAACAAGGATAAGGCTGAAGAAGCCTACAACCAGGCTGCTAACCTGTTGACCGTCCATCCGGATCTTAAGGGAATATACGTAACCGCCGGCGGACCGAGCGGGGCGGCAAAAGCGGTGGAAGACGCCGGGCTTACCGGTAAGGTCGCCGTTGTTGCCCATGACGTTCTGCCGGAAACGGCCCCTTATGTGGCAAGCGGGACCATAAAGGCGTGCCTTGACCAGGACCCCTTTAATCAGGGATATCAGCCGGTAGTGGATGCGTTCAATAAACTGACGGCCGGTAAAACCCCGCCGGTTCAGACCTTTTATAAAGGCACCATGGCAAGGCCGGAAAACGTAAAACAACTCTTCCCTGAATTGTTTTAGCTTGCGGCATCTATCCCTTTCTTCGTAAACCTTTGTTTGTCAAAGGTTTACGAAGCGCATTGCGGCGGGTTAAGGCCTAAAAAAATTACACAGGTGAT
>JAIRLQ010000130.1 GCA_031259345.1 Treponema sp. | reverse complement strand
TCATCGGCCAACCCAACCTGTCCCCGTTCAATGCTGTTTACCACACAGGCCAGGGGTTCGGCGAAGACGGCGGTTTCCCAGCTTATCTTATCATCCAGGATGAACACCTGAGAAACATCCAGGGCAATATATTCCCCCAGGCCATTGGGAGAAATAGTACCTGCCGAGGCGGCCGACTTTTTATAGGCATTGGTACAAAGATTTTCTCTGCCATGCCGGCAATAGTAACATTCACCGCAGGAAATAAGAACCTTAGCGGCTGCCTTGGCCCCCTTTTTGTATACCTCCGGGTCAACGCCCTCTCCCAGTTCCTCTATGAACCCGGCAAATTCATGCCCCCCCACCCAGGGCAGGGCACGAGATGTGGTACGGGTAAAGACCCGCTGTTCAAACGTACAGAGGGCGCAGGCCTTGATGCGGATTAATACCTGATTGGCCTTGGGAACCGGCCGGTCAATTTCGAAAATGCCGGTTTTTCTTTCGTCAACTATTGCTACAACCTTCAATTAAAACCTCCTTCTATATTCCGTAGTAAGCCTGCTTATAGAGTCCTTCCAGATCGTCGTCACCCCGGAATCCCCGGATCCAATAAATATGGCCTATCTCTTTTACCTGGCGGATGTATTCGGGTATCTCAGACAAGAATTCGTCTTCAGGAATACCGGTTTCCCGGAGAGTCCGGGGGATGCCTACCGCATCGTATATCTCCCAAATCCTTTCTACCACTTTTTTCTGCCTATCCCCGCCGGAAAATCCAAGCTCCTCGGCGATCTCATCATAATGATTTTCCGGCAAAAGATAGAGCATGGTATAGGGAAGAAAAATCCCAATCACCAATCCGTGGGGAAGATGATAGGCCTTGGCAAAACGATCCAGTTTATGTTCAAGCCCGCCGCCGGCGTTATTCATCATGTCCCCGGCAAGGTAAGACGAAACATGCATGAGCGCCCTGGCATCCGCATCACCCTGATAAGACTTTACCAGATTTTTAATAATCCTGACAGAAACGGCTTCGCTGATCAATTTATCTATCCCCGAAGCGGCTTTACAGCTTAAAGCTCCCAGGGCATGGGCCAGGGCGTCCGCTCCTGAATGGGCTATTACCTTAGGCGGTATGGTTTTCAAAAGGCTGTAATCCAGGATCGCCTCTGTGGGCCGAAGTTCGTCGGAAATGATCATTGCCTGGGGATTGTTATAGTGTGTATAAACCCCGGCGCCGGAAACTTCTGATCCTGTACCGCTTGTGGTAGGTACAGCGATAAGTACGGCTTTTCCCGGAAAGGCCGGAAGGGGCCCACTGACCGCCGCTTCCCAGCTTATATCCGGCAATTCATAAAACATCCACAGCGCCTTGGCGGTATCCATAGCCGAACCGCCCCCCATAACCACAAAGCAGTCAGGTTTATAGTCCCTCACCACGGGAATATACTTATCCACCATTGCATAGGAAGGTTCTTCTGCCACATCGCAGATTAAACGGCAGTTCCCCTCCCCGTATATTCCGGTACTAAGAACTTTGTAGACCTCGGTTTCCAGCAAATACCGATCCACTATAAGGGCAACCCTGCGGTATGTATACTCTTTTAGTTTTAGTATCGCCTCATTCCCCAAGGTTACTTTTGGTACGCTCTTATGAAAAAGAAATTGCATGTTGACCTCGTAAAAAAAACACGGAAAACACGCAGGAGAAAGGCGATTCAGGCATCCCTTCGGCTTTTCCGTGTTTTCCGCGCTTAATCCTTTGTTAAATAAGACCGATGGCTCCCAGAATTATCCCGGCAACGATGATAATACCCATCACCTTTAGGGGAGAACTCTTGGGGTTCTTGAGCAGCTTATATACAATCAGGGTCAGAATCAAGGGCAGTATCTTCGGCATAATCGCATCGAAGAATCCCTGCTGTAGATCGAAAGCGCCGGTGGTAATTTCAAATTTTACCTTTGTGGTAAGGGATACAAAATTTGCCACCAGAGCGCCCATAATCACGCAGCCCATGATGCCCGCTCCGTTAATGACCTTACTGATTATGCCGCTCTCGATAAAGCTGACAATAGCTTCATCGCCTTTTCTGTAGCCCATCATAAAGCAGTAATAGCCCAAGACAATTACAATGCCGATAAAAACAAGACAATACAGGATGGGTCCCGCCACATTGCCGTTTAAGGCCAGGCCCAAGGCCATAGATAAAAGCAGGGGGGAAAGAATAGCCTGCATCAGGGTATCGCCGATGCCGGATATGGGCCCCATAAGGCCGTACTTGATAGAACCCATGGCTCCGGACAGTTCTTTTTCACCGGAGGCGATCCGTTCTTCCATAGCGGCACAGAGGCCGACAATCATGCTACCGAGCCGGGGTTCGGTATTAAAGAAAGCGGTATGCCGCAACATCGCTTCTTTCCTGGTTTCAAGATCATCTTTTTCGTAGAGATCATCGATGACAGGGCTCATGGCATGCAGAAAACCGATCCCCTGGAGCCGTTCATAGTTATAAGTTCCGTGGGCAAAGAAAAGCCAGTTTAGGAAACATTTTAAAATAGCCTTTTTTGAGGCTTTCTTGGTGGATACTGCCGGATTTGTTTGATCTTCCATTTGTTTTAATCTCCTCTCAATTATTGCGCGGCTTCTTCTTTGCCGTCTTTCTTAAGCTGAATGTAGAGAATTGCCGCCACAACGGCAAAACAACCGATGGCAATAAGATTCAGTTTAAAATAAATCACCATTAAGAAACCAAGGAAAAAGAACATCCTCGCGTCTCCCTTAAAAATAGCCTTCATGTTCATAGCGATACCCAATGCCGGAAGCATACCACCGATGGTACCGATGACGGTCAAGACTTTGCTGCCTTCAAAGACGGTGACCAATCCTTTGATCGCATCTACGCCGAAGTAGAGGGCCAGCGTACAGGGAATAATATAGAGCAGGGCGATACAAATCGACGGGAAAAGTACATTCGCATAGAAGATAAGATTCGTCTTACCCTGGGCCGCGAATTTATCGGCCACATGGGTCCAGAATACGCCGATAACCATCCGGATCTGAAAGAATATGGTTCCGATGAGCCCAACAGGAACCGCAATAGCTACCGCTTCCTGGGCTCCAAGACCCGTCTGAATAGCCACGGCGGTGCCGATAATGCCGGCCAACGCAGCATCGGCCGGATAAGACCCACCGGTAGACATAAGCCCAAGGTAGATCATTTGGATCGTGGCGCCCACAATAGCGCCGGTAATAGGATCCCCTAGGACCAGCCCCACAAAGAAGCCCACCACCACCGGCCTGCCGAAGGTATAAAACCCTATTCCCACTACCCAGGGGCCGGCGTTCAAATAATAAAATAATCCACAAATCAATGCCTGTAAAACACTCATCCAAATACCTCCTAAAATAGCTTTTCTACGTTGACTGCACTTTCTTCAGGTACTAACTGGAACTCCATAACGATACCCTTCGCTATTATCCGTTTTATACACGCCGCTTCCTCGTCTGTGATCGCCACATTCTTGTTGAACCGTTTCCGGCTGCCCGTTAATCCCATACCGCCAAGGATGATTTTTTTAATCTCCACGCCTTGTTCAATCAAGGACTCAAGGACTTCCGGGGTTTTAACCAGGATGATAATATTCTCCTTAGGTTCGGGATCTTGTTTTAACAGATCCGACGACTCAAGGATCGTTTTAACCTCAATACTGATTCCGGGAGGCGCAGCGGCCTTCAATACCCGCTGCATCATCCGGTCATTCACCAGCTTATCGTCAACAATCAGGATCCGATTCCCATCGGTCTGTTTTATCCAAGCCGTAACAACCTGCCCGTGTATAAGCCTGTCATCGATTCTGACCAGTACGATATGTCTCATTCTCACCTCCTTTAAAAAAAATAGTACATCTCCGCCTGCTCACTTTTGCATGGTCAGATATCAGATGCCTTCCAAAAATTTATTAACGTCTACCAGCGTTATGGGGCCCAATTCAAAGATCATCTTGTGAACACTTTCAAGGTTCTTAAATTTTCTATGTCCAAAAATTTCAAGTAAAAGGGGGAGATTTATACCGGCGACATGACGGAAAGATAAAGTTTCCATCGCCGCTACGGCGGAATTGAAGGGACTCCCGGACTGCATATCCGATAGCAGCAACACTTCCCCTTTTTTCAGGCTTTCTCCTATTGACTCAATAAGTTTTTCCCTAAATTCATCAACACTGTCTCCGGGGAAAAGACCGTATGTTTTTACCTGTTCCTGCCTGCCGGATATCATTTCAGCGCTTTCCAGCATCGCCTCCGCGTATCTGCCATGAGATACAATGATCACGTCAAACATGGAAACCCCTCTCTTAAAAACAAAAAGGTTGATGAATAACCCCATAGGGAAATTCATCAACCTTATTTTACTAAACGTCGCCGTTTTCAAAATAATCCGTTGACAACTCTATAATACTGCGAATATAAAAAATTATAGAACACCGATTCTTCGCCTGCTCTGCCGGTAAGAATCCGTTTTAGGAATTATAGACCCGGATTTTTTACCTGTCAAGAATTTTTTTCAGAATTTTTTTCAATCTTTACTGTCTTGTTTAAAATCTTGGTCTTTATCATCCTCTGCC
>JAIRLQ010000126.1 GCA_031259345.1 Treponema sp. | reverse complement strand
GGGATGCGCCCGGGCGTCCTGTTTGTATTTGCCGAATAAATGCACTTGCATTGTAGATTGTGCAGGCGATTACCCCCGCCCCTACTGTATAATTCTTTCAAGAAGCATAAAAAGGGCGGTGCCGCCAAAAATGCTGAGCAGCGGGTTTCGCTTCCGGATATGAAGCACAGCGGTTACAAGGGCGGCGGCAAGTACGGGCGCCGCATGAAGAAGCCCGCCGCCTCCCTTCCCCCAGTCAATGCTTCCAAGCCTGCCTGTTATGTCGTTAAAGGCAAGCACCGTCATTGCCACAGGAGGCACGATCTTTTCTACAAAATTAAGAAAAGCCTGTTTCCCGCTGTTTTGATCCGCCGGGGGAAGATTTTTTCCGCCAAAAAAAAGGAAAGGGAAAAAGCGGCAGAAAAAAATCACCGCCCCCATGACAAGCGTCATAACAAAAGCCTCCGGCGCCGTGTTCATTCCCGGCTCCATAGGGCAAATTTTTCCATCAGCGACGCAATGACCAAAGAGAGGGCCATAGCGGAAAGCAGGGATATCCTGCCGGGTATCAGGATAACGCTAAATACGGCAATCAGGGCGGTAACGACAAAGATGCCGGGCTTTTTTACCCGCATAATCTGCTCTATCAAAAGGACGATAAAAAGGGCGGTCAGGGCAAAACCAATCCCTTCCATATTGAAAGGAATGAGCATGCCCGCGAGGGCCCCTATAACGGAACCGGATACCCAATAAAACTGATCCAAAACGGAGACGTAGAACATAAAAAGGCTTTTGTCCTCTGCGGTTTTTTCCGCGGGCAGGGAAGAAAGCAGGGCAAATGTTTCGTCGGTCAGTGAAAAAATAAGATAATACTTTAACGGGCCGGCGGCATTAAAACGGCTTGCCATGGAAAGCCCGTAGGCCATGTGCCGGGCATTTACAATAAGCTGCACTATGGCGGCTTCCCATAGCGTGGTCCCGGCGGCGAAAAGCCCCAGGGCGATATACTGCCCCGCCCCGGCGTACATTACCAGGCTCATAAGCAGGGTGAGCCACCAGGGATACCCCGAACCGGTAACAAGAAGCCCAAAGGCGATGCCGATAGTCAAATAGCCTAAAAGTACGGGTATTGAATATTTAAAAGCGGAACGGAAAAGCCGGGTGTTAAGCCTATGCCTGGTCATAGGGTTTTAGAATAGACAAATTTTGTTTTTCTGTCTATTATAGTTGTTCAGAAACTTCAGTTTCTGAACAACAACCATTAAAAAACAGCAAAATGCGGAGCATTTTGCAAGACTTGTTTAACAACCAACCGGGTTGTTAAACAAGTCCATTGTAATGCCTTAGGGTTTGCCGGGGCTGTCCGAAAAGCAGCCGGTTTCCCGGACGGCCCATAAACAGGCTGCAAGGAACTGTTAAGGTATGGGGGATATTATATCTATCACCGCGAGTAACGCTCTATTTCCCCGGGGTCTAAAAAGCATCCCCTCCCCGCCCCCGCGGCTATTTGCCAGGGGAAACCTTGATTTGCTTACAGAGCCAAAGATGGCGGCGGTGGTGGGGACTGTCTCGCCGGGAAAAGAGGCCGCCATACATGCCCACAGCGTTGTGTCCGCCCTGGTGCGGCGGGGTTTTGTGGTAGTATCGGGCCTGGCCTCAGGCTGCGATACGCTGGCGCACGCTGCCTGCCTGGATGTCCGGGGCAAAACCATAGCCGTCCTTGCCCACGGTCTTGACTATTGTTATCCCCGGGCAAATTATCCCCTCTTCCGGGCCATTCTGGAAAAAGGCGGCCTGTTGTTAAGCGAATACCCTGCGGGGGTCCGTCCCAAAAGGCAGTACTTTGTTATCCGTAACAGGCTGCAGAGCGGCCTTGGCCGCGGAATCTGCGTCATCGAAGCGGAACGCGAAGGGGGTACTATGCATACGGCGCGTTTTGCGTGTAAACAAAAGCGCCTTGTAGGCTGCGTTCCGTCCGGCGCGGGGGGCAATGTGTTTTTATTAAGCGAAAAAAACGCCTGGCCTTTGGGCACTGAGAGGGAAATAGAAACATTTATTGATATGCTGGAACACGAAGTTATGCTATAATCGGGGTATGAATAGTATTATTAGCGATGCCGAAAAAAAATATCTATTGGCCCTGGCAAGGGAAACCATTGCCGCGCATCTTGAAAGGCGTAAGGCTGTGTATAGCCCGCTTGTAAAAAACTCCGGGGAGGCCGGTGAATCCGCCCTGGCCAAGCCCTGCGGGGCTTTTGTAACCCTGCATATCGGGCGCAATTTGCGGGGCTGCATAGGCCGCATGAGTTCAAAGGATCCGCTGGAAGAAACCGTAAAAACTATGGCCATAGAGGCTGCCTTTGGCGACCCCCGCTTTCCCCCGCTGCAAAAAGAAGAGCTGCCCCGCACAACTGTGGAGATTTCCGTCCTTTCACCAATGGAAATTTGCGGCGATCCCAGGCGGGTAAAACTGGGCGTCCACGGGCTTTACCTTATACACCAGGGCAGGGCGGGCGTGCTCCTTCCCCAGGTGCCGCTTGAGCAGGGCTGGGATCTTGATGAATACCTGGACTATATCTGCGTCAAGGCGGGGCTGCCGCCAAAATCATACGAAGCGCCCGGGGCGCTTCTTTATACTTTTAGCGCGGCAGTCTTTGGAGAATAACGCGCCATGCTGCCCGGCGTTTCGTACACATCTACCGCATATAAAAGGGAAGGATCGATTGTATCTGCCGGAAGCTTTGCGCGGACTTTGTCAAAAATATATTTGGCAATGCGCTCGGCGCTGGGATCATTGTCAAATTCGGCTTTATCGTTAAGATTTGTGTGGTCCAGAGAGGACAATACATCCCTCAGAATTTTTTTAAGCGTCCCAAAATCGGCGAGCATGCCCCCTTCGCCAAGGGTTTCGCCTTTTGCCCAAAGGCGCACCCGGTAATTATGCCCATGGAGATTTTCACATTTGCCGTGATAACGGCTTAAGAAATGGGCGGCCGCAAAATCGGCTTCGACACGGACTTTAAACATGACAAAATAATAACTTTCCAAAAGAGATATAGCAAGAGACCGTAAAATCGCGTTATATTTTTAATATATGAAAATAGAAAAAAACGAAATATTAGTTTACAAGCGCCTGCTTAACGATTTTTTTTCCGGGAAATGCGCCGCAAAGGCCGGGCTTTTGGAAAGGCGCGGAGCGGAGAACCCCCTTATTACCGGCCTTGAATACGATTCCCGCGAGGTGAAAGCCGGAAATATTTATTTTGCGCTGCCGGGGCTCCACGTCGATGGCCACGCTTTTATAGATGCCGCGGTCAAAAGCGGCGCGGCGGTTATTGTCCATCAAAATGAGCTTGCGGAATATGCCAAAGGGATTGTCTATATACGGGTAAAAGACAGCCGTTTTGCCATGTCGCCCATAGCAGACGCTTTTTACGACAGTCCTTCCCAAAGCATGATTGTCATCGGGGTTACGGGCACGGAAGGAAAAAGTACCACTGTCTACCTTATTGCCCAGCTTATCCGCTTTGCGGGCTACAGCGCGGGTTTTATTTCCACGGTAATGCACGGCGACGGCATCAGCGACCGCTGGAACCCCGAGCATCAAACTACCCCGGAAGCGCTAACCGTACACCGGCTCCTTGCCCGGATGCGGGACACGGGCGCCAAAGCGGCAGTTATCGAAGCGAGTTCCCACGGGCTTTCAAAAAAAACAAACCGCCTGGGAGATGTGATCTTTGACGTGGGAGTAATGACCAACGTTACCCACGAGCACCTGGAGTTCCACGGCACCTGGGAGCAATACCGTTCAGACAAGGCGGAACTTTTTCGCAGCCTTGACAACCCCCAGGAAAGCCACATCAAATTAAAACAAAATAATAACGGCGCCGGAAACCTGCCGGTTCCGTCTTTTGGGGTGGTAAACATCGACGACCCAAGCGCCTCCTATTTTGCCGAAACTACCAGGCACAAAACATTTACCTACAGTGTTCACGGCGGCGACGCGGACCTTTCGGTCAGGCTTATCGAAAGCGGCGCGGAGGGCAATTGGTACGAGATTCATTCGGCCATAAGCGACGAAAACATCATTATAAGGGACAAACTGCCCGGAGCGTTTAACGCGGCAAATGTAATGGCAAGCCTTTTGGTAGTGTCAAACCTGTTTGCAATCGATATTAAGGAACTTGCCGCCTTTGTTCCCAGGCTAAAACCGGTCCGGGGGCGCATGACTGCCATTATAAAGGGCCAGCCTTTTGAAACCCTGGTTGATTATGCCCACACGCCTTCTTCTTTCGAGACTATTTTTCCGCCTCTTAGGGAACGCCTTAACAACTGCGGGGGCAGAATCATCACCCTCTTTGGCTCCGCCGGAGAGCGGGACACAAAAAAACGTCCCGAGCAGGGGCGCATTGCCGCCAAATGGTCGGACATTGTGATTCTGAGCGATGAAGACCCCAGGGGTGAAAAACCTATGGACATTCTGGAAGATATAGCCGGAGGCTGCGAGGCTCGGGAAGGAGCCGGACGCAAAACCCGGGGCAAGGATCTGTTCCTTATTCCCGGCCGTCCCGAAGCAATACGCAAGGCATTCTCCCTTGCCCGGAAGGGCGATATAGTTCTGCTTTTGGGTAAAGGCCACGAGAATTCAATTATTTACGCAAACGAAACAATGCCCTATGACGAAATAGCCGAAGCCGAAAAAGCCCTTGAAGAAATGGGCTTTTAGGGAAACGCTGATCGGCGTCAAGTTAATCAGCGTTTCCTTATGCGCTAATACCGCGATTTCCTGCGTTCGGCAAAACCGGTGATATTCTGGAATTCGAATTCGGCGCCATCGTCCAGAACAACCTTTCCGGAAAAAAACCCGCAAATTTGCCGCCGCCTTAAGTAATGAAAAAACATCCTAAGGGTTTCGGATCGCTCCTGGTGGGGGGCGAAGATCATTTCGAGGCGGTTGTCGTTACTAGTAAAGCGCCAGGGCTGAAGCCAGTTTGAAGGGGTTACATGAAACGTTACCTGATCCAGTTTGTGGAGCTTTCCGTCAAGAAAGAAAGCGTTTGCGGTGCCCGGTTCCGAATCCGCCGAATCGTAGCCAAAACTAAAACCTACCTGATGCCCTCCTGACTGACCGCAGCCCGCGGCCCAATAGCGCATATCCTGGGACGGCCTTAACCCCCGGCCCCATTCAAAAATCCCCCAGGAATTGCCTTTGCCAAAAATTAATTCCTGGGAGCCGAATTGAATGATCCCTTCGGCAATGTACCAGGGAGAACGCCGGGCAAGGCGGAAGGCCTCGTGATTTTCACGCCAGCGCATATTGGTTACCAGGGAATCCGCGCCTGGCGGGGGCGTAAGCACCAGCTCGCCCCGCAGGCTGCGGTGATGCCCGAATTTTTGAATATCGACCTTGATGATCTTTACCCCCGCTTCCATAGGCGCAAAATTCAACAAATATTTTTTTGTTTGGATTTTAACAGGATGGACATCGCTGTCCCCGGGAAGTCCAAAGCTCCCCATGGGAAAAGGAATGGTATAATACTGGCTGGAACGCTTTTTATCCCGCAAAGAAACTACCGACATCCCCACATACCCAAAGTAACCATCGTCCAGAATTTCCAGAATAATAAGATGGGATGGTGAAATTAAAAGGTACCTGTCCGACTCGCTCAGCCGCCGCCGGGGAGCGTTTAACAGCAGGGGGTTGTAGGTAAAAAGCGGGGACCTTGCCCAGCCAAAATTTTGGGGCTGCCCAAATTCATCAACCGCAGCCAAAGACGATGTAATTTCTTTTTGCGCCATGCTCATCTTCCTATTCTAAAAGAATTCCCGCAAGAATTCCCCCCAGGCCCAGACCCAGGCATCCTGCGCCGGAAAGAAACACCACCTGTCCCATACCTTTATCAAGGCGGTCAAACTGAAATACCGCTACAGTCTGGGTAGCGGCTCCCAAAAAGGCAAGGCCAAAACCCGCCCCCAAAAAAGCATTTTTTTTGGCAGACCCTTTCCGTACGGTCTGCGTAGCAGGCTCACTGTCCGCCACAAATATATCCTGGAGCGGCGGCACATAATCCCCCCGGGGCGTATCTTCAATATAATAACGCTCAAGGCCTGTCTCCCCAAGCGGGACAGGGGGAAAGCCCGTAAAGCCCCTCCGGTCCCAATACCCGGCGATCTCCCTTTGTATGGGCTTTTTGTCCGTATGCAGGAAAGGCGGGTTTATATCCAGCGAAAAAGCATCCCCTTCTTTTACGGCAAGAGCTTCGACAGCGCCGGAAAACGCGTCGGGCAAATAGGGGAAGACCTCAGCGTTTCCCTGAAAGGCGTACAGGGTAAGTACCGGCCTTGCCTTCCCTGTGGCGGAAGGGTTTACCTCATAACCCGCCCCCATATCCCCGCTTTCAATTTTTACCGAACTTCTTCCCGCACGGATAAATATTCCATTTGAATAGCCGGAGTTCCCGGTTACCAGCCTCAGCCTGCCATAAACAAGGGAAATATCGCTGAACTGCCCGGCTTCATCAAAGCCGTTGTAAACCAGGGATGTGTTTTCCAAAATCTTAAGGGCTGTTCCCGAGGGAAGTAACTGCAATTCCAGAAAACTGCCTTCTCCGGTCTGCGCCATATCCCCGGGGCCTAAAACCAAAGGCGCGTCCGGGTAATCGCCAACGGCAATAATTTCACGTATGCCATTTTTGGTAAGGAAAAAATCCGCCCCTTCGGCATGATAGATTCGCAGTTCGTTATCCCCCGCGCCGACCGCCTGGGGAACGAAAAAAAGAAAGCTCATTATCAACAAGAACCCTGTCGCGCAGCGCATACCATTATCCCTTACTTTATTGTAATATAAAACCTCAATGATTATAGGTGATTCTTTAAATAAGGTTAAGACATACTATGTGTAAAGAAGATTTTTCCGGAAAAAAAGTCCTGGTGATGGGGCTTGGGCTTAACGGGGGCGGAGTTGAATCCGCGCGCTTCCTTGCCTCAATGGGGGCCCGGGTTACGGTAACGGATCTGCAGGACGAAAAGGCCCTTGCGCCTTCCATAAAAAAACTTGAAGAATCCATCGCCTGTGGGAGAAAAGGCCCGGATTTTCCCGTCCGTTATGTTCTTGGCCGCCACAATATGGAAGATTTTGAAGACGCCGACCTAGTAGTAAAAAATCCCGGCGTAAAGCCCGATTCGCCGTATCTTCAAAAAGCCCGGCGCATAGAAACGGATATTTCCCTTTTCCTTAGCGTGTCGGAAGCCCGGCTTATCGCGGTTACCGGCTCCAAAGGGAAGTCGACCACCGTTTCGGCGCTGCATTATGTCCTGGATAAAGCGCATCGAGCCGGCCTGGCGGACAGCCAAAACAAGAGCGGCGGCAAAGCTTATGTGGGGGGCAATATCACCGTTTCACCTTTAAGCTTTTTGGACAGACTGACAAAAAATGACGATGTTGTGCTGGAACTTTCAAGCTGGCAGCTTGGGGACCTTTTACCGGGAATGAACAGCGAAAGGAAAACGCCGCTTTTAAAACCCAGGTGCGCGGTGATTACTTCCATAATGCCGGATCACCTTGACAGATACGGCTCAATGGAAGCATATATCGCGGATAAACGTATTATTTACAAATGGCAGGATAAAGAGGACGCAACCATTGCGGAAAACGATGACTGGGGCAAAAGTTTTTTGGCGGAAAGCAAGGGGCGCCCTCTTGTGTATTCCGGAAGTCCGGTCGAAGGCCGTTTCTTCCCCCCCGGCGGCTGGCTTAGCGCGGATGACGGCCCCGCTCTGGGGCGCCTTCACAGCGGGGAACAGCCCCTTGAGCTTGTACCGCAAAAACTTTTAACGCTTGGGCGCCATCAAAAGAAAAACCTTCTTGCGGCCGCCCTTGCCCTTCTTGACCTTGGGATCCCCCCAGGCTTTATCAGGGAAAGCCTGGAAACTTTCCCGGGCATGGAACACAGGCTGGAATATTTTTACGAGAATGGGGGCGTCCGGTTTTATAACGACAGCGCCGCTACCATCCCCGAAGCGGCGGCGGCGGCTGTCGCCGCTTTTGACAAGCCCCCGATATTGGTTACAGGAGGCAGCGACAAGGGATTGGACTATGGCCCCCTGGTAAAAGCCGCAGGAAAGGTTAAGAAACTTATACTTCTTGCGGGTACGGGAACCGATAAGCTTATACCACTTTTTGACAGCGCCGGAACGGCATATCTTGGGCCTTTTAATTCAGTTGAAAAAGCGGCGCTTGAAGCGGCCCGAGAAGCGTCCCCGGGTGACTGTGTAGTGCTTTCCCCCGGCTGTACCAGCTTTGAAATGTTCCTCAATGAGTTTGACCGGGGGACAAAGTGGAAAGAGGCGGTACTGGGGATAAAAAAAGCTTAGCAGCTTGTTGCGCTTCGCTCATAAAACCGCGATATAAATGACATTAATGTCGTCTATATGGAGTTATGCGCCATACTGTCCAAAATATTGTATCAAAATGACCCAAACTGTTATCTTGACAATATTTAGAATATATGATAAGTTACAATAATGAATATACGAGCGGACATTTATCAAGGAGATGCAGGCATTATTCTTCAGAACATG
>JAIRLQ010000081.1 GCA_031259345.1 Treponema sp. | reverse complement strand
AAAGATTATATAATTCCGCAGATTCCGGTTACCATCGAGAATGTGGATGAATATTTAAATTAAAGGAAGTGTAACATGGCGTTAATTGCTCAGGCTGAAGATCCCGCCACGATGCAGACTGCGGCGGGGTACCCGGAAGTAAAGTCAATGGCGACCGCGTTCAGGTTCTCCCAAAAGGAAACCGACTGTCTGCGGAGACTGGGCGTTCAGGTAGCTGAAATCTCACTACGTCCGGATATGGCCAAAAAGAAAGCCCTCTGGACGGCCCACAATGACCTGAAAACTACCGACCCGGTCGTGTTTATCGACCCGGAAAACGGCTGGAACGAGATAATTGACGCCAAATCCCTGGTCGGCGAAGACCCGCTGGCCAGGGTCTGGGAGATGTCCCTCCGCAAGCAGATCTTTTGGGCGGACGGCATGAAAGACGACAAGGTCATTGAAGACTACTTCGATGTCCCCTACAGTTACAGTGACGACGGCTGGGGCCTGGAACTTGGCAAGGTGGGCGGCGGGAACGGCGGCGCGTACAAAGTTGTCCAGGCCCTCAAGGATTACGATTTGGATTTCGGCAAAATCCACTATCCCGGTATCACTATCGACTGGGAGCAATCCCGGAAATTGATGGAACTTGCCCATACCACCTTCGACGGAATCCTGAAAATCCGCCGTAAAAACACCTGGTGGTGGACTTTGGGAATGTGCTGGGACTTCGTCAACATTCGCGGGCTCGAGGATTTCATGGTAGACATTATTGCCGAACCGGAGAACTTCCACAGGATGATGAACCTCCTCTGCGAAGGGAAACTTAAAATGCTTGACTTCCTGGAACAAAACGAACTCCTCGCCCTTAATACCGGGGGAACCTATGTAGGTTCCGGCGGTTTCGGATTTACGGAGCAGCTTCCCCGCCCCGGTTATGACGGTTATGTTACCACCATGGATATGTGGGGCTTTGTCGATTCCCAGGAGACGGTGCGCGTAAACCCGGATCAATACGGCGAGTTCATCCTTCCCTATCACAAACGTATCGCCGGCCGCTTCGGCCTTAACTGTTACGGCTGCTGCGAGCCGTACGAGCCGCGCTGGAAGTACGTCAAGCAGTTGCCGCGCCTCCGCCGTGTGTCGGTAAGCCCCTGGGCAGATTGGTCGACGGTGCCGGAAAAACTCGGTAAAAATTACATCGCAAGCGTAAAGCCCATGCCCACGCCCCTTGCAATGGAAGTGATGGACGAGGACGCTGTCCGCCAGGATTGCCGCAGGGCTGTGGAGCAAACAAAGGGCGGTATATGCGAGTTCATCATGAAAGATAACAACACCCTCGGCAAAAATCCGCGAAACGCGACGCGATGGGTAGAAATTATGCGCGAGGAAATAGAAAGGGCTTATTGATTTTGTTTCCCGCCGTGTGCGGCGGCTGTATACAGACAGGCCGCGTCCCTGCCGCCCTGCCGCTTCCCCGCGAAAAATACAGGGCCGCCTCTTCCATAACTTTGACCTCTATGGTATATTGATTCCGGTATGTTTCCCCGGATCGAAATGGAGACCCCGTGATGGCGATATTGCATTATGTAGAAATTGAAAATTTTAAAACGTTCTCCGGGAAAATACACATAGAGCTCAGTCACCCGGCGGTCATTATCGGACCCAACAATTCCGGAAAGACCAGCGTTATTCAGGCCCTTTCTCTCTGGGACAGAGGCGTAAAATCATGGGTTGAGAAAAAAGGCGATACGAACTCAACAAAAGAGAGGGAGCGTTACAGCGCCGGCATTAACCGCTTGAATATACTTGAAGTTCCGGTTGGGGAAACCCGTTTTTTTTGGAACGGGACCCGTGTCAGGCAGGGCAAGGGAAATGTCAAGTTAACTATCAATCTTGGTATTGAATATAAAGGGAAAGTCGTTGATTGTCCGTTCTTTTTTACCTATAGAGACCCGGAAGTAATCTACAGCAGGCCTGATGAACCAATAATGAAAGACCTGGAATTAATAAAATACGCTTCGGGTTTAAACTTCAATATGCTCTATCCAATGTCCGGCATTGAAAGCGAGGAAACCATTTTTCATGACGGATGGATAAAGAAACTACTGGGGCAGGGACAAACCGCCCAGGTTTTAAGAAATATTTGTTACAGGGTCGCCGAAGCCGACAACAACAACGGTACGCATGATTGGGGAAAAATTACCGCGCTTATGCGGCGTCTGTTTTTGGTCCACATAAACAGGCCGGTACTGATTGAAAGCAAGGGAAGCATTATTGTAGTTACTTACAGGCCGGAAAATAATTCTACCGTACTTGATATTTCCCTTGCCGGACGGGGCCTGCAGCAGGTACTGCTTATCCTTGCCTATATCTATTGGCATAAAAATTCGATTATTTTGATAGACGAGCCTGATGCCCATTTGGAAATCCTTCGCCAGCGCCAGGTATTCGCGATATTAAAAAAAACCGCGGAGGAAAACGGATCACAGGTTATTATTGCGACTCATTCAGAAGCCATACTGGATGATGCGGTAGACACCAATTTGACACTGCTTTTTCTAAATGGAACCGTCGATAATCTGGCGAATAAAAGGGATATGCGAAATGCCCTGAGAACCTATGGCATAGAACATTACTACAAGGCAAAAGTACATCCAAGAATTTTTTATATCGAGGGCAGTACCGATATTGTAATATTACGGGAACTGGCCGTTCTACTGGGACATAAAAGAGCTGAAAAGGTTTTAAGTGACAAATTGAACCCCTATTATACACAGAACATAGAACCGGAAGATAATTTGGAAAACCAGCTTGATCGCGCCGGCGGTGCGTTTAACCGGAATCACCTTGACCACTTCAATGCCTTGAAGGCATTTGTTCCCGAGTTAAAAGGGTTTGCCCTTTTTGATGGTGATAATAAAAATCGCACGGATATTCGCGGCAACACCATAATCACTATGTTTTGGAAAGAATACGAAATTGAAAACTATTTTATTAATCCGGAAGTATTGATAAAATTTATCGAAGACCGTCATAAAAAAGCGGAACAAGATCTGTTTATGCATGAGGATGTGGAAATCTTCATACAGGCGCTAAATGAAGTTCTACTATCGAAGGTTTTCGATAACAGCTCTGAAGTTCTGGAACAGTACTATAAGGGGGGAAAAGACCTGAAGCGATTACTGTTCCGCAATACCAAAATGAGCGAATTCGCGGAAGAAGTCTTCCGCCGCTATGCCGAAAAAATGAACCAGCCCATACTGCTTGCCAAGGGTGAATTCTACCGCCTTGTGCCTTTCTGCCCGGCGGAGGAAATACCCAAAGAAGTGCCGGAAAAACTGGACATGCTCGTTCAATACCTGGAGTTTGACGATGCCTGATTCATTCTACCGTCCTGCCCGGCGGCGTTTGAGCAGCGCGTCTATTCTGCCGTACAGGTCCCGGTCAAAGACTGTGTCGAGCAGGGAGGGGAGGGCCCGTTCCATGTCCGCGTACCAAAGCTGTTCCTGCGAAGCGTTTATGTCGTGGGGAATAAGACCGTAGTTTAGCATTGTCTTTATCGCGTCGTTTTCAAGGCCCTGTATTGAAGAACTGATATTCCGTTCGATATTTTGCGTAATCTCCATGAGTTTGGGTTTGTACTCGTCGGGAACGGCTCTCCAGCCCCGCTGATTGAGTACAATGCCCCCCAGAATGGGGGCCAGGTTAAACGTAGTCATGTGTTTGGCAACGCCGAAAAGTTGAAGCGCGCCCACATAAACCGGGCTCAGGTACAACGCGTCAATGGCGCC
>JAIRLQ010000423.1 GCA_031259345.1 Treponema sp. | reverse complement strand
CATACTGCCGTGAGGATTAGCCTCATAATGAACCATTTATATGGCGTGTATTCTTTGCTCCTGCAAATGGTTGTAGCCGCTCCAGAGATGTTCCCTGATTATCTTTTCCGCCTCGCCGGAGCTTTCAACGGCGAGTTTTTTTACCAGCCCAAGGTGGGAATATTTTTTTGTTTTAATGCGATGATTTATTCCGCGGAGCATATTGAGCCTGCAGAACATGCCTATCCGTACCGCTTTAAGATATTCCCGCGTCAGGGTTTTGAGACCTGCGAGATTCACCAGTGAAGCGTGAAAAATAATTTCCGTCTTTAAATGATACAGGGCATTGTAATCTTCCTGGTCGATTTTTTCAGCATATTCCATCAATTCACTTTTATGCTGCTGAATCGGTTTACCGGCGTATAAGCGGGCGGCGGTACATTCGAGGGCTTCCCGCAGAATAATCCGTTCATAGACATCCTGTTCCTTTATGGGCTTTATAATGGTCCCCTTCCCGGGGATGCTTTCAATAAAGCCTTCCGCTTCCAACAGGACAAGGGCCTCCAGAACAGGCGCCACGCTGACACCCATTTGTTTTGCCAGATCCCGGCGGTTAAAAATCTGCCCGGGAATAAGCTCATTGTTTAAAAACATCGCCATAAGACGCTCGTAAATTCTTTTTGTTAAGGAATTCTTACTGTTGGTAATATTCTCAATATCTTCGTCCGTGAGTATCACATGGTTTTTAGCCGTCACGTTACTTCCTTTAAATACGAAATTATTTCAAATATTTTATTGGGCTTCCATAATCCTGTCTACCACAAGCTGGCGGAATTCCGGGGAAAGTGAAATAAAATACGCGGTAAAACCTGTAACCCGGACCACAAGATCCGGAAAAAGTTCGGGGCTGCGGTGTGCGGCACGGATCTTTTCGGCATCCATAATATTAACGTTGGCAAGAGTACCTCCCCGATCCAGGTGAGTTTTTAAAAGGGATTCGACTTTTTCAATCCCTCCTTCCATTGCCGTAATGCCTGGGTCCAGTTCCATCTGGAAAGGAGCCGTATTTCCCCGGCCGCACTGGACGGCAACGATGGCCTCCGACATGGTGGTCATTTCGCCATTTTTTACCGCCCCGGGCATGGGATTAGCTCCATGGTTAATAGGCTTCCCCGCCTGCCGGCCATCCGGCGTGGCGCCGACCTTCTCCCCAAAGGTTATGGTCTTGGACCATGAAAAAAGGCCGGGCACGAATTTGGCCCCCTCACCGGAATGCCCTGCCGCTACTTTTTCGGTGAAGGTTTGGGAGATCTTTTTTGCCCACTTTAATCCCAAACTATTGTACTGCCCGAATTTTTCGGATGTTTCAAAAAGTTTTCGTATATACCGGGACGCCGGACTGGAATAATCGCAGCGCAGGGCGTTCAAAGCCTGCAGCCATGTAAGGCGGTGTTCTTTTTCGATTCGCTGTTCCAGCGCCGCGAAGGAATCCGCCGCAACCGCGATACCCGCGCCGTCTATGCCTATGGTGTACAGATCCAGGCAGTGATCCGATGCGTCCCGGCCTTTTTCGACCGGGCCGTAGCAAAAAAGATTCAGGAAAAGCTCCGGACAATTGTAACGGCTGGTCCTGAGCTGGAAATCCGTTGTTTTAAACGCCGTCTCCAGGGCGGAGTCCAGATGCCGGACAAAGCTTTCCCAGAGCAGGGTGATAGAAGGGTCCTCCCGTTGTACCGTTTCATCAAAGGCAGCCTCAAAGATTTTGGCAAGGTTGATCTTGATGCTGTCGTTCTGGCAGTATTCCAGGCCGGGAATCGCCATCCAGTTGCAGCCCACGGCTATCCGTTTGCGGGCCGTTTCTACGCTTACGCCGTTTTTAACATACCCCGACACAAGGGAATTATCACCTGAAAAGCGGGGCCACGCGTTTTTGTGCTTAAAGAGAAGCTCCACGCCCCGGTGAAAAAAAGCGGGATCCATTTTATCATGCCAGCGGATGGTGAGATTGGCGGTTACATCCAACCTGTCCGCAGCCTCAAGGATCAGCCACGAAACATGGTTAACCATATCGTCACCGTTTTTATCAGGCCCCCCGAGTTGATAGTATTTGGTATCCGACATCAGCACGCCGGCGATGTAGAATACCGCGTCTTCGTCGTCAATCAGTCCCGCGTCCCTGTCCCTGAAATAATAGGGGCTGATGATTTGGTCAAGCTGGCCTCCGCAGCCGTCTCTGTTATACGCCCTGCCGGCGATATTATACCAGCAAATAAACTGGCAGGCTTCCCTCATGGTCCGGGGCGCACCGGTTTCAATCTGCCTGTTGGCCGCCAGCATTCCCTCGAGGTTTTCCCGGAGCTCCGGGTCCTGCTCACGCCGGAGCTTCCGTTCGATTTCATCCGAAGTGCGCCTGATCCATTCGATGACGGTTTCCACGAATATTTCTTCGGCACTGTAAAATTCATGGCTCTCTTCGTCGTGGTCATTGAGACCCGCGTATTTCCTGACCTTTTCCCGCAGCCCTCCCCATCCCAGTTTAAGACCGATTTCAACATCCCCTGAAAAATGACTTGATTGCCCTATGCAGTGATCGATATCGTAACGCTCAATGGCGGGTATGAATTCGGAAAAATCGTAATCAGGGTGGCAGCGGGTTTTGCGGAATTTTGAGAGTACCCGGTGAAAATTCCCCGCCATGGAAGAATAAGGCACGGCCACAGGCGGAAAACTTCTTGTCATATCAAGGAAATTTTGCGCCCACCCCCGGTACCCGTAAAAATCACCGTTTTCGTGGGTAGGCGCGGGTTTCCAGTTGTAGCTTTTCGGCGGGGCGAGTATATGATAATCGTCTTCGTCAGTGAAGCCGTCATACTCAAGCTTCTTTTTTGTTTCGAGGATTTTATCCTCCCGCAGCCGGTTTATCCATCCGGTGTATAAGGTTTTTTTATCTATGCCTTTAATGGCGCTTTCAACAACGCTTTCAGCGGTATTCATGTCTACCCCCTGCAGTACCGGGTTTTTACGCCCTTTGTTTCCGCCCTGCCCGTGAGCACGGCCAGGCGGTTTTCGCCCAGGGGTTTAAGATCTCCCGGCTTATACGGCCTCCCCAGGTTTTCCCACTTT
>JAIRLQ010000421.1 GCA_031259345.1 Treponema sp. | reverse complement strand
TACATTTACGACTGCTGGTATACTGTATCCTACGGCGGCAGGGGAATGAAGGTAATAGCGACCGGCGATATGATAATCACATCGGAACCAGAATATATATACAACCTCCATTATGCCGTCTATGACAACAGCAATACACAGCGGTTTAATTACGATTACACTTATCCCAACTGATGTTTAAAATCCACCGCGTTTTCCGGCGCGGCGGATTTTACCATGCGATTGAAAAAAGGACGATCATCTAATCACCCGGTCGATCAGCGAATCTATATAATCACCGTCTTCCGAAAAATAAACGCCCGCCTTAATGTAATCGTCCTTTGTATTCACATTATCTTCAAGGGCCTTATACATGGTGGGGCTGATAATAAATGAATTGAGGGTTATGGTCATACCCTTAACGGTTCCGGCTAACTTGTTTTCAAATTCTTTTATCCGCTGATGCAGGGTCATTTTATCGCTTCTGAAACGTTCATGACCCAGGCCGTGGGGTTCAATAAAGACAATATGCTGGACACCGCCGCCGATCAGCCAGAGGATAAAGTCGGGGTAAAAGCCCGAAGTCTCAAAGAACCCAATACCGGAACGGACCTTGTTCCGGAGAAGGTACATTTCGTAGGAAGATATGATTTTTGGATTCCTGCCGCGGTATTCGTCAAGTTTTTTTACAAAATCACTCTCGCTTTCGTTGAGGGGCAGGGGTTTTACTACTACCTCCAGGTCTTTAGCGGTCTTGAGGAACGGGCGGTAGAGGCCGTAGGACAAATCGTAGATTTCGAAGCGGCCTTTGGAAAAAGCCAAAGGTAAAAATGTTCCCTTGTCGTGCGCATCCTGCAGCGTTTTGATAAGATTTTCAAATTCTTTGATATAGGCCTTGTCGTTTTCCCTGTCTCTTAGAAGGACTTCGTAATTTGCAATAAAGTTGGAATCATTCTCATCAAGGGGAACATACCGCAGCCTGCCGGATTCCCATGCGTTACGGGCGATTGAATACTGTCTATCAAGATCTTTTTTAAGCAGCCTTAGGGCGTACTCCTGAAAGCGCTTTATATCCGCAAAAGACTGGGGGGCCGCAAGGGAAAGCGGGATGTACAGTTCATACCAGTCCGTGCGGGATAGGAGATCTTTTATATGATCTTTGGAAATAACGGCATTGAAATATTCACACCGGTATTTATGTTCCACCAGCTCGGCAAATATGGCGTCGTAATCAAAGAAGGCTGAACATTTTTGCAGCTCCTCACTCTTGTGTTTTTCCGCCGCCGGCTTCTCCCTGCCGCCGGCAAGGGACTTTTCAGCTTCCAGGCTGCTATAGCAGTCCAGGATTACGATGGTTTTATCTTTGCCCATTTGCCCCCAGACGAACATGTCCCCCTGTTTCAGGTAGCTTGCCCCGGCGGGCAGGGAAAGCCTCTGGAGTTTTCTGTTCTTGAATTGGGTGTTTTTAAGTACCGGAATAAACCGGGGCGGAAAAATGGTTTTCACGGGGGGCAGGCCTTCATTCTGGAGAAATTCATTGAACTGCTGCATATAATCTGCCTTAACGCCGAAGATATTCAGGGTTTCTATGTAGGGAAGATACAAGGGAGGATTTAAGCCTATTATGCTTTTTTGCACGATGGAACTGCGTTTTAACGATTTTTTGTAACCCCGGAGCCGCACCCCGCGGCCAAAAAGCTGAATAATTTCAGATCCTTCGCTCTGCCCCACATACATGAGGCCCATGGTAGAAACACGGTAACAATTCCAGCCGGTACTAAACTTTTTTGAACCGATGAGTATATTTATGCCGGAGTCCTGTTCTTGTATGCCGGTAAAAAGTGAATAGGTAAAGGGGTTTGCCCCGGTTTCAAGGCCGCATCTTGTGCATAGATTCATCAATTCCCTTGAATCGCCAACGTTGATTAGGCCAAAGGGATCCGGCGAATTTCCCGGGACAAGGGCAATTTCTCCTTCGATCTTTGACTGGACAAGGTGTAAAGCCGAGCCGGGTACGGCATTTCCGAATATTTTTTCCAGGACATCGCCGTATATGGCTTCGGCATTCCGTGGCGTAATGGTAAAACCGTATTTTTCTTTCAGACAGGGAAAGGATTCGGCAAAGGCTTCCGTATTGCCTTGGCGTAAACCTGCGCCGCCGGACAGAACAGCCTGTATCGCCTTTACGGATTGGCCGCCGGCATTTTCGATAAAACGCTTAAGGAACAGGAGGACGCTTACTACATCGGAAACTTTTTCCCTGTTTTCGGTACGTACCGCGTTTACGGTGGAACCGACAAATACCAATAGGGGGTTTTCGATGAAAAAATCACGAAAGCCCTCCTGCCCGGACAGATCGGCGAAAAGTAATTTTTGCTGGTAGAACACCAGAAGACAGGCGCTTAGGTAATGGTACAAGGTTTTCTCATCGGAGGCGTCGGGAAGATTCAATATGTTGTAATCCTTCCCGTATCCATCGGCGTAAAAGAACTTGTAGGAATAGTCAAAAACAATACATTTGGCGTATTCGGCCTGCATCACGGTTTTGTTGTTACCGGCAACGGCCTGTCCAAAGGTGGCGGAGTATTCAAACGAGAAGCCGGAAGTGCAGAGACGCCGCCGGTAATCCATCCATTTTACACCGGAAGATCCGGTGTGGCCTTCGTCAACGAAAAGAATATTAGCGTCTCCGAAGCTTTCCACCGCCACGGTTTCCTCGCCGTTTTGTTCGGCCAGTTTAGTTACCTCTATAACGCTGATCTGAGAGGAAAACAGGCTGCCTCTTTTATCAAACCGGGCGGCGGTTATTCCGGCTTTTCTAAATTCCGCCAGGTGCTGTTCGGAAAGGTCTTCATTGGGGGTAATGAGGAGATACGTTTCTTTGTCTTTCTTATCAAGGTAATGCCGCGCCTGCAGGAAATTAATGTGGAGCAGTATGGTCTTTCCGCTGCCGGTGGCGTTCCAGACGGCGAGTTTATTGAGATCCCCTTCGGTGTACTGAAAAAGCTCTATCGAATAACCGGCTTGCTTAATTTTAAGCTGGAACCTGTGGGCATAATGATTGAGGCGCTGACAGAAATCTTCGCGGTCATTCACATAACGATCAAGATAGTATTCGGTGAACAGCAGGGTAAAATACTGGAAGTACTTTAATTTTATTTTTTCACTGCCCTGCCTGGTACGGTTTATATGGGCAAGATGTTTTACGATGTTAAGGTCGTATTCCAGTATTTTGTCGCGGTCAACAAGGCAGCCGGGGCAGGTCTCCAGGAAAATATTAACAAAACCTGATTGGCCGTCATAGGCTTCTTCCGCATTCTCAGATCGGAATTGATCATCCAGGCTGCTTATGCCGGTAATGCCGAACTGTCCAAGGAGATAATTGAACAGGATGAGTTTCCTGTCGAAACTGACATCGGTATGGGTTGTCCGCTTTTTGGCCATGATTATTCGCCGAACATCCTTTGGTTAAATACGCTTTCAGTCATGTAAACTTCAAACTTTTCTCCGGCGGCTTTTTTGTTGGCTATGGTGTTTTCACCGTTGATGTAAACTTCGTCAAGGGCGAAAAAATCTATTTCTTTGCGGAGTCTGGAAAAATATTTTTCAAGGCCCGCTTCATCCCTGGCAATTTTACCAGTAATATTACGCCAGATAACCAGGGTCTTTTTGCCGCTGGGCAGGGTTCCTTCAACGCTTTTAAAATCCGGCGCCGTTCTAAATTTCTTTACCGTAAGGCCCAGGAGGTAGTTGAAGGTCTCCACCAGGTCTATGGTTTTTTCCTTTGTTTCATTCCATTCGGTGATTTTGAGCTTATACTCGAAGGGCTTATTGAAGCGGTCAAGGTTAAGCAGGCTGCCGGAAGATTCGGTGTCAAGCATATAATTAACAAGGTAATCATCGAATTGAAGATCCCGGGCGCGTCCGTGGAGTTCATCGGAAAGGCTTATATTGGCAAGGGTATCCTCGTAACTTTCCAGGCGGAAGTATTTGACTATCTGGGAGACTCCAGCATTGCGGTTTTCCGGCTTCCCGTCTTTCCAGTCTTTCGCGTAGATAACCTTTTGTATACGGGGTTTGGTAACGGTGTTGAAATGCTCGCCCATTTCAACGAGGATATATTTGCGGCTGCCGCCGTCTTCACGGTTAAGGTTGATGACCGCATGGCCCGTGGTGCCGGACCCGGCGAAGTAATCAAGAATAAAACCATCTGTTCTATTATTCAGCCCCGCATCAATACAATCTTTAACGGTATAAATTGACTTTGGATAATCAAAAGGAGAATTATTAAACATATTATTTAATATCACGCTTCCCCAGCTATTGGCGCTATAACGCTTATCATCCCATAAAGACTTGTAGCGGAATTTTGATTTTGTTCTAATGATGTCCCATATTTTTTTCCCGGGATCGTATTCAGCTTTAAGCTCATCCAGAATTGATTCCACCGTATCTTTTGCAAAAACCCATTTGCTTTCATTGCCGCATGGATCGATTGGATACACAGCAATAATATTCCCTTTATATTTTTCATTGATTCCTTTTGGATGGAACGAATCTTTGCAAACGTCTCCGAACCCGATTATTTTACCATCTTTTACGAAAATTGGATAAAAACAGTTTGCTGCGGAATTACGAAAATGATTTTTTCCCGAAGACACGTTTCGCAATGGCCGAATATCAGGCTTAGCCTCACGGTTGGGATCATTTCGGTCTTCCAGGCCAATACACGCCTTCCCTTTGGGAAAGACAAAATGTGCAAAATCATGAGTAAAAGAAATGTTATCGCCTTGTTGTCCAGTTGGATTATGCTGAATTGAAACGCACGAATCTTCACAATCAGGGAAAAGTATACTTAGTATTAGTCCGAGTCTGAAATTTTCTACTTCGTCAATTGCGGTTATATTTACAAATGGACTAGCAAAAAGCTGTTTTGACAATTGCAATCTGTTGTACATTAAAGTTAACCACGAAGAATGTTTGTAACTATTTTTATATAATATTTCACTTGATTTTGCGTTATACGGCGGATCGATATAAACACAATCAATCTTTCCTTCATACTGATTTTGTAGAAAATTTAGGGCCTGGAAATTCTCGCTGTGTATCAGGATGCCGTTTGTTGCCTCGTCAAGGTTATCTATCGAAGCTATCAGGCGTTCTGTAAATTCTCTGGAGAAATGCCCGGTATCCACCACAAGGTTCTGATTGGCTTCCAGGAAGGCAAGGCTTGGCGGATTGGTCCATTTTTCCTTAATCTCCGGTTTCCCGTTATTGGTCATTTCGTCAACGGCGTACAGGTCTATCCATTCCCGCATCTGGGCTTTATTGGAGCGGATTTCTTCGTAAAAGGCCCGGGGTATTTTGTCCAGGCTTACGCACCAGTCGCAGCTTACCACAAATTTCTTCTTTAGCCAGAGTTTTTTCTGGAAGTTCTCTATTTGGGAGAGAAAATCTATAATGATCTTCCCCACCTGTTTTACCGCCCTTACTTTGCCAAAGTTTCTATCTATGTCTTTTTCGTTTTCCGTGTCGATGTCGTCCAGGCGGATTATTTCGTTTTTTATATAAAAATCCAGTTCCCGGCTTAAAAACCCCTTCAGATCTTTGTGGATAAAGTAATCGAAAGTGTTTTTGGCGATATAGGTCTCAAGGTGTTTTTGAAGCAAGGTTTTGGGCTTTTTGGGATCCCCTGATGGTAAAGGGGTAAGAAGGGAAAACCAGCCGGTAAAATTCGAATTTATCTCCCTGGAGACGGCTTTATAGTTTTCCTCGGGCCACTTCTTTTTTTCTGCGGGAATGTCATAGACAAAACGGATGGTTAATTCGGTATGGGAGGTATTTTCTTCAATGGTTTTGAGATCCGGCCTTTCCTTGGTTGGCCGCCACAGCATAAATTCCCGCCGTGAATTTCCGTTTTCCTTGTTGTTGTTTTGCTCAGTACTGGCGTCCACGATGCGGAAATGAACAGTTTTGTTTCCATCCCTGAAAGCATAATCCTTAAAATTTTCAGCGGTTTTGATATAGTACTGATCCTGGTTTGCCCAGTAGAGTTTGATCTCTTCGCCCTCG
The DNA here is from genome assembly GCA_031259345.1 of Treponema sp. Lineage (GTDB taxonomy): Bacteria > Spirochaetota > Spirochaetia > Treponematales > Breznakiellaceae > JAIRLQ01. Next base: position 1,690 of record JAIRLQ010000421.1, on the reverse strand, counting down.
TAGGGAATAGCATAAACGCCTTCTTTGTAGCGGCGTTTGGAAATAAAATCTCCCTCTTCGTAATAGCGGCTGAAGAAATTGTAAAGGTGGGAGTACACCTCGGTTTCCAGCCCTCCAAGATCCGTGGTTTGTTCATATTCTTTTTTTAGGGCCTTGTATTCTTCGTTTTGGCCGGGGTCGGCGTTAAAGCTGGCCGCCTGCCGTTCTATACCCTTCATTTTTTCTTTGACCGCAAGCCGGTTACCGGCATAGGGCACAAGGGTTTCCTCTACCATTTTGGGGAGCTTGTTCTTAAGAAATTCCCGTGTTTCGGTTTTGCGGATGTTCATGATCCGGTAGATGCCGAAATCAAGATCGGCCTTATCGAGTTCGAAGATGCTATTTAAAAGTTCTATAAACTGGTCAAATTTCCCGGACATTCTTGCTCCTCTTGTTCTCCGGTTCTGGTTTTCCGGGGAAACGGTCTTGGGATTATAGCATAGGATCGAAAAAATGTCAGGGGGTAATCTGGGCTTTAATTTAATATAGAGAAAGAGTGGAAAGGAATTTCATCATAAACGCGGGCGCCGCTTTGGCGGCGCCCTTCTGGGATTTTACCTACAGTAAATCAAAGGGCTTTAATACCTTGTCCACCTGAACGGCTTTGCCGTTTTCATCGTCCACGGTAACTTTGGTGAAGGTCCAGCCGGCGATGCGGGCGGGGTCCGCGCCGGCGGCGATAAGGGGGGCGGGATCAAGGACAAAAACAATGTCCTTGTCATTGGCGTCCATGTCCTTGGCCCACTCAAAGAGGTTGCCGCCGCCCAGGTTTACCCCGTAGTGGTCCATGGCCATGTGGTAGCCGACGGCTTCCCGTTTTAGTTTGACGATGTGCCGGTATGAGGCCAGGGGTGTGGCTTCTCCCTGGTAAGCCAGGGTTTCCGTCCCCAGTTTTGTTCCCACCGCGATCCTGCCATTGGCAAAGCTGAAATTTCCGGGGAGTCTTTGGGGATCAAGCCCCGCGGCGATGAAGGGGGCGGCGTCGAATTCCAGCATTACATCGTAGCGGGGGCTTTCCGCATAGTTCCAGCTCCAGATAAAGCGGACGCTGCCGTCGGGGGCGGCCAGGGACCAGCCGCCGTTTGTTTCATCCGGCCCCGCCGGCCGGGGGGTTTTTTCTAACAGTTTTTCAAAGGATTCCACCGAACCGCTCCCCACCACGTCAAGCTTCCCGCAGGAACCGAGGGCGGCCAGGGACAGGATGAGGGGGACGATGGGTAGTAACACTGCCGTCTTCATTTTTGCACTCCTTTGGCGGTGGTTTCCGGTTTGAAACGTTTGAGGCGCAGGGCGTTGGTCAGTACCGATACGGAACTCATGCTCATGGCGGCGGCGGCGAATATGGGGTTGAGCAGGGGGCCCCCAAAGATGTACAGGAGGCCGGCGGCGATGGGGATGCCCAGGGTGTTGTAGCCGAAGGCCCAGAACAGGTTCTGCTTGATGTTACGGATCGTCCGCTTGCTGAGGTTGATGGCTGTGGGTACGTCCATCAGATCGCTGTGCATTAAAACGATGTCCGCCGACTCCATGGCCACGTCGGCGCCGCCGCCGATGGCGATGCCGATGTCCGCCTGGGCCAGGGCCGGGGCGTCGTTGATGCCGTCGCCTATCATGGCCACGGTTTCCCCCTGCTCCTGGAGTTTTTTTATTT
>JAIRLQ010000411.1 GCA_031259345.1 Treponema sp. | reverse complement strand
CTGAGAATGGCGAAGGTCATATTGTACTTAATAGTGAAGTCCGTCACCAGCCCCGTGCGGGCCCGGTCCTCCGAAACCATGGAAATCCCCTTCCCCATGGCCTGGGAGGGGTTTTTTATGCTTACCCGTTCCCCTTTAATGAAGATATCCCCGGAAAGCGCCGGCTGGGTGCCGAATATGGCGGAAGCCACCTCGCTGCGCCCGGCGCCGACCAGGCCGGCCATCCCCACGATTTCTCCCCTGCGGACCTTGATGCTGACATCGCGATACTGCCCCGGATAGTTAAGCCCCCTGGTTTCCAGCAGCACATCCCCGATGGGGACAGTTTCCTTGACAATGAGCTCTTTGAAGGTCCGGTTAATCATCATGTGGACCAGCGTGTCCTGATCCGCCTCGTTTTTAAGGCATTCCCCCACCAGTTTACCGTCCCGCAAAACGGTGATCCGGTCGGCTATCTGCAGAATTTCGTCCAGCCGGTGCCCGATAAACACAATCGCCTTGTTCTGCTGCTTGAGGCGTTCAATCATGGAAAAGAGGGTGGTCACCTCGCCGTGGGAAAGGGCTGCGGTTGGCTCATCCATGATGATCACCTTGGCATTCTGGGAGAGGGCGCAGGCGATTTCGATCATCTGCTGATCGGCAATAGTCATTCCCCGCACCGGATCCCGGCTCCGCATACGCATACCCAGGCTTTCCAGGAGCTCGTCGGTTTTCCGGTACAATTCACTCCAGTTGATAACAGGATTACCCTTTCCCCGGGTATGCCCCAGGTAAAGATTCTCCGTAACGTTTAGATCCTGAAAGGTAAGGGGCTCCTGGTGGATTAAGGCTATCCCCGTCTGCCGGGCATCGTGGGGGGCCTTAAACCGGACCGGCTTGCCGTCAACCAATATCTGGCCTTCCGTGGGGGAATAAACGCCGCCGATAATCTTAACCAACGTCGATTTTCCGGCGCCGTTTTCTCCGACCAGCGCGTGAATTTCGCCGGGGCAGATATCAAAATCCACATCCCGCAATACATAGATACCACTGAAGGTCTTGCTGACTCCCTTTGCCATTACTATAGGGGGCTGTTCCGACATACCAAACTCCTCAAATCCCTTAAACCCTGCTTATCCCCATGTACCATACGATCCTAAGCCGGGAGATTTTGACCCGCCTTAAAACGGTTATTTCCCGGGCTAAACTGATTTTGACTTGAGTTAAAACGAAAATTTCTCAAGTTAAAATGATTTTGACTCAAGCTAAAATGATTATTTCTTGAGTTATAATCGCTATACCTTGAAGCGGAAAGACATATTTCCGGTATCGGGGGGTGTATTTGTTTTTCTTTTCTTTCCTTTTCTTTCCTTTTAGACATTATATTCTCCTCAACACTGTTTTTTATAAAGACCAAAAATATAAAAATCATTATATACGTGAACTATCCGGAGCACAAGTAGAATTTTGGTATCTTTTTAGACGCACCGGTCATACCAACAAACCGATTAACCTCTAACTCTGCCTAAACTTATGCCGCTTTTCGTATTGCAGTTTGTATAAGCCGGCGTAAAGGCCGTTCTTTTCGATAAGCTCATCGTGCCTGCCCTCTTCGGCCAGGCGGCCGCCCTGTAAAACCAGTATGCGATCGGCGTGGCGTATGGTAGAAAGCCTGTGGGCTATTACAATGGAAGTGCGGCCTGCCAAAACCCGCTGAATGCCAAGCTGTATAAGGCGTTCGGTTTCCGTATCAATTGAACTTGTAGCTTCGTCAAGAATTACAATGGAAGGATTATGGGCAATAACCCGGGCAAAACTGATAAGCTGCCGCTGGCCGGACGAAATGTTGGCCGCCCCTTCCGAAAGGCTTGTTTGATAGCCGTCTTTAAGACGGCGTATAAATTCATGGGCGTGTACCGCTTTGGCGGCCTCTTCAACTTCACTGTCCGTAAGGGGAAGCCCCATGCGTATATTGTCGGCAATGGAGCCGGAAAACAAAAAAACATCCTGAAGCACAGGCAGGCAGGTTCGGCGCAATTCATCCAGGGGTATTTCTTGTATGGGGATTCCGTCAAGGCGTATAGTGCCCGAATCGGGCTCCCAAAGCCGGGTCAGCACATTTGTAATGGTTGTTTTTCCGGCGCCGGTATAACCGACTATCGCGGCCATTTCGCCGGGTCTTACATTAAAAGAAAGGCCTTTTAAAACCTCTTCGCCTTTTTTATATGAAAAATGAACATTATCAAATTCGATGTGCCCCCGGACAGTTCCTTCTATGCTGCGCTTCCCCGTGTCGGGGATTATGGCTTCTGTGTCCAACAGGGAAAAAACCCGCTCCCCTCCTGCCATTGCGGACTGAAGCAGGGTATACTTTTCCGCAATATCCATCACCGGATTAAAAAACATTGCCACCAGATTGGTAAAAGCAATAAGCACCCCCAGGGAAACAGAAAGGTTTAGGATCATAACCGCGCCCGCTACCAAAGCCACAGCGGCCGTAAAAGTTCCAAGCCATTCAACTACAGGCCTGAATATGGCAAAGACATACATTTCGCCCATATTGGCCCGCAAGAGCTCATGGTTCCGTTCCGAAAATTCCCCAAGGCTCTTTTTTTCACCCAAAAAAAGCTGCACAACCTGAATCCCCGAAAGCCGTTCGGAAAGATACGAATTTACCCTTGAAGATGCGGTGCGCTGCCTGCGGAAAGCATCCCGGGCTTTTACGCGGCTTATGGCGGTAATAATCAGCACCGGGGGCATGCACGCCAATACTGCCAGCGCAAGCTGAGGGGACAGGGCAAACAGGGTTATCAAAACCCCCGCCATTATTGAAAGATCCTTTAAAAAAGCCGACAGCACGGAAGTAAAAAATTCATTAATTGTTTCCACATCTCCCGAAAGGCGCGTAACCAGGCGTCCTACAGGGTGCCGTGAAAGAAAGGCCGTTGACTGGGAAGCGGTTTTCTTAAAAAGCGCAAGGCGTATATCCTTCATTATACGCTGGCCTATAAGGGATGAACTCCAGGTCTGCAAAAATGTAAAAAGAAAAACCAGAATGAGGATTAAAAGCAGAAAAATTACCGAACGGACTATAAACTCAATAT